>DATHDV010000228.1:0-10478 GCA_035318845.1 Chitinophagaceae bacterium | reverse complement strand
CCAGGCAGGTATTGGTTTAAAAGTCCCTTTTGAAAATAAATTATTTTTTTCTCCTGCTGGTTTTTACAGTCTCAAAGGATATAAGGTCACTTTCACAGAATTTGTTTACCCGCCGGATACAAATGCCATAAACAATAATACTACCATCCATAGTTTTGAACTGGCGGCTTTATTGCAATATGATCTCAGCACTAAGCCCGGTCATGTATTCATCAAAGCAGGGCCTTCGCTGGACTTTCATTTATTCGGCAAAGAAACTTATAACCTGAAGGCCGGCGGTAGTGTAAGCCGCAATATGCCATTCAGCGCAGACGGTGACTATGGACATTTCTCCGCCAATATGCTGGTGCAGATCGGTTATGAAACCGGCAGCGGCTTTATGATATTCGCTCAATACACTCACGGCATGGCCAGCACCAATAACCAGGATGGCGGTCCCAAGATCCGACACCGTGCTTACGGTATCTCCATTGGAAAATATTTGAACAGGAAAAAGATGGTGATGGATACAAAGAATAAGGAGTAGAAATATTCGTTTACAATATGCTATTCAGTTTTGAATTGGAATTCAAGTAAAGTTAGCGGCTATTTTATGGAAACTCTTTGCTTTCGGATCCCACTATCGACTGCTCATGATTAAACTAAAACATCTTCTGCTTCCGGCTTTAATTATTTTGCTTTCGTCTTGTAAAAACGAACAAAGGAATTCTTATGCAATAAAGGACTTTAGGAATTCCCTTCAACCCTTCCTCTTAAATATTGTATCAGAAGGTATTGTTACATACCATGACAGTTCAGATACTAAAAGCATAACCGATGACGAATTAATTCGACTTGGGAAGTCTGAAAATCCGGTGTTAAGAGCGACAGCACTTATGGAAATGCTTGACAGAGGCTCGTTTAATCATTTTGATATAGTAATGAATCATCTCGACGATACAGCAGTTGTCGCTACTGACAATGGAGAGTTTGGAATCTGGTTTCAAACAGTATCGGACTATCTATTAGGAAGAACGAGTTGGAAAACAATTCAGGCAAAAAACAAGACCATTGATGAGGTCTTGATAAAACACAACTATTTACGCTCTGCTTATACAATTCTTTCACAAATAGAGCCTCAAGAAAAATACTACTCATCTATTAAAGATATGGCAATCCGTTCCAGACGTTTAGACCGCTATGAAAGTTATGAACTTGGTTTTGATGACATTGAATATGCACTCTACGGACTTGCCAAGTTTCAGAAAAAAGTAGATGTGCAAATAATAAAGAACAAATTGATGAAGCATGTTTGGGAATTAAGTGATGTTTCTTTCCGACTGATGAAAGAGTTTCCGGACACCGCTTATCTTGATGTTTTACAAGTTTATCATCGCAGGCAGTTTTATAAGTTCTCTGGAATTAGACCTCATGGATTTACTGGATATAATGCAGATAGGGCTGCCCCTGAAGATTTCATTCAAGCGTTGGTGGTACAACAAAATGACAGGAGTGCAAAACTATTAGACACAATACTCACTCACCTACCACAGTATACATGTATGCCTGACAAAGAAAATATAATCAATGAAGTTATAGAAGAGATTTGGGAACATCCGTGTCCTGCCTATGCTCGACTTAGAGAAGAAATCAAACATAAAGCCGAAGAAATTGTAAAGGGACGCATAAGCATCCCTCTTGATCCAATTGATATTCCAGTCGACACAATAAAGAGAAAATATTATTGGTAATTGTTGAACCTAAAAACAGCCGATAACAAAGGCATTTGTTCTATTGGGGCTAACGAATAGCGTTCCCCATTGAGTTTCGAATGGTATCTCATTTCCTCCAATAAAAAGTGAAAAATCTCCAATCCCCCATCCCCTGCACATTATTTGCAGTTATTGTCCCGTTTTCCGTCCATACCTAATTATTGGTACAGAACTTGCCTAAAGGAAATGAATACCTACTTTTGCATCTTAAATAGCTGAGCCTGAGGAGATTTAAAAAAATACTGAAATGGTTCTTCCTGTCGTTGCTTATCCTCATCGCAACGCTGTATATTTTTATTCAAACTCCTTATGGTCAAAATTGGATCGGCCGGCAGGTAACCAAACGTCTTTCCCGTGACCTGCAAACCAAGGTAAGTATCCAGCATGTTGACTTTGCCCTGTTCAACCGGATGCACCTGAAAGGGGTACTGATAGCAGACCGTTTTGACGATACCTTATTATATGCCGGTGATGTGAAAGTGAGGATCACCGACTGGTTCTTTTTTAAAAAAGACGTTGACCTGAAATATATCGGGTTGGAGAATGCCGTTATCAAATTCCAGCGGACCGATTCGGTGTGGCGCCAGCAATTCTTCCTGGATTATTTTTCTACTCCCTCCACCGGTAAAAAAAGAAATGCGGGCATACAACTCCACCTGGAAAAAATAGAAATGCTGAATGTAGCATTTCTAAAAAAAGATGATTGGCTTGGACAAAGTATGATGGTGCATATGGACACGATGCATATGGATGCTGATAAACTAAGTTTATCCGGCGGTAAATACCTGATCAATTCCCTGCAGGTCGCAAGCCCGACAGTGGCCTTATATAATTATAAAGGGCTAAAACCCCGGGACTCCACTTCAACCGGCGATAGTATAACCAGGAGCACCGCCTGGAACCAGGCACAAACTATTTTCCAGATCGGCGAATTGAAGATCGTCAATGGCACTTTCAGAACGGATCAACAAACCGATCGCCAGCCATATCCCTGGTTCGATGGGCAGCATATTTTATTTACAGAAATAAATGCAGACCTGAGCAATCCAAATTTAACCGGTGACAGCATTTTTTCAAAACTGAAACTCACCGCAAAAGAAAGAAGCGGGTTAGAGATAAAAAATCTCAGCGCCGATGTTGCGATGACATCACGGGGTATGGTATTCAGTAATATGGACCTTACTACCAACAAAAGCAGTATCCGGCATTCCTTCTCCATGTCGTATGATGACATGAGTGATATGAGCGATTTTATTCATAAGGTAAAAATGACCGCTGACTTTGATGATTCGCATGTGGACAGTGATGATATTGCTTTTTTTGCCCCTTCTCTTAAAAGCTGGAAAAAGAAAATTATTTTAAAAGGAAAGATCAAGGGAACAGTAGATGCCCTTACCGGGAGAGAAATGATAGTCCAGGCAGGAAACAGCACGTTATTGAACGGGGATATCAGTCTTACCGGTCTTCCCAATATCTATGAAACATTTATTGATTTCAAAGCAAATGAATTCAAAACTAATTATGCTGATGCCGTCACCATAGTTCCTGCAATGCGCCGGGTAACCAGTCCCAACCTGAGAAAAATTCAGTATGTAAATTTCAAAGGAAGTTTTACCGGCTTCATCCGTGATTTTGTAACCTTCGGTACCATCCAGACCAACCTCGGGACAGTAAAAACTGACCTGAACATGAAACTGCCCCGTGGACGGCAACCTGTTTATTCCGGCAGCATCTCCACTGATAATTTCCGGCTGGGAGAATTTGTAGACGATGAAAATATTGGTTCCGTTTCTTTAACGGCTACTGTAAAAGGAACAGGCTTCAATGCTAAAACAAGAAACACGTTGATAGACGGAACTATCCGTTTTGTTGATTATAAGAATTACCGTTATCAAAATATCGTTGTAAAAGGGAAATTAGAAAAAGAATTATTTGAAGGCCTCGCTTCCATCCGGGATGAAAATGCAGACTTTGACCTGAATGGTATCATTGATTTTAATAAGAAGACACCCCTGTTCAACCTGGAAGCTAATGTAACCAGGGCCAACCTGAAAAACCTGAACCTTACAAAAGAAGATTATACGTTCAGGGGCAAATTAGACCTGAACTTTAATGGTAACACGATCGATAATTTTCTCGGCACGGCAAGAATTACCGATGCCGAAATTACAAAAAATGGCCGCCGGCTTCCATTCGATTCACTGGTCCTTTCATCAACATATATTGATAATGAGAAAAAATTATCTGTTGTCTCCAATGAATTCAATGCAACGGTCCGGGGCGATTTCAGCCTGAAAGAACTACCCGCCGCATTTACATTTATACTGCATAAATATTACCCGTCTTATATCGATGCGCCTGCAAGACTTCCAAGGAACCAGCATTTCAAATTTGATATCGCGACGCTTTATGCAGATGAATACATGCAACTGATAGACTCCAGGATCTCGGGGTTTAACAACAGCCATATTAACGGAAGCCTGGACCTGGGTAACAACAATGTGAATTTCACCATTGATACGGCTGATATACCACAGTTCACATTCAGGCAATATGTTTTTGATGATGTGCATATAAAAGCCTCCGGGAATAACGATAGTTTGATCGTGACCGGCAATGTCAGGAATGTCAGGGTCAACGACAGTTTAAATATTGCAGCAGCTGTTTTTAAAATAAATGCCAGCAATGATTCATCGAGAGTTTCTATTAACACCGGGACCAACCAGGCCCTTGAGAAAGCCAGCATCAATGCGCTGGTGCTGACTTATAATGATGGCGTGAAGATCCAGTTCGATCGTTCCAATTTTATGGTCAACGGAAAAACATGGACCATTGATGAAAATGGCGAACTGGAGTTTCGCAGCAGCAAGCCTGCAAGCGGCCAGTTAGTGCTTCAGGAAGGAGAACAAAAGATCATGTTGAGAACGCAACCTTCCACGAAAGGAGCATGGAATGACCTGAAAATAGAATTGACCAAAATAAACATCGGCGATTTCTCTCCTTATTTTTTGCCAAAGAACCGGCTGGAAGGATTGATCTCCGGGACCATACTGGCAGAGAACCCAACAAAGAACCTGAAACTAACTTCAGATGATATACAAACACAGTTTCTCCGGTTTGACAATGATTCGCTGGGTGAAGTGAGTACCTCATTAAGTTATGATAACAGTACCAGTGAACTTATCATGAAAGGCAATACGCTGAACCTCGAAAATTATCTTGGATTTAATGTTGACATTTTTCTTGCCGATCCGGTGAAAGCAAAGAATAATTTGATCGCACTGAAAGCGAAAAATTACCAGGTCAAAGTGCTGGAACGTTTTCTCGGTACACTTTTCTCGGATATGCAGGGATATCTCACGGGTGATGTGAACCTGGAAGGAGATTTTCAAAACCTGGCTATAACGGGCAAAGGAAGGCTGAAAGACGCAGGGCTGAAAGTGAATTTCACACAGGTATTTTATAAAATAAAGGATACCGAAATTGAAATGACACCGCAGGAGATCGATCTCGATGGAATTGTTTTAACAGACACGATAACCGGTAACCCTATTTATATTAAAGGCGGCATAGAACATCAGTCATTTAAAAACATGTTCTATGATCTCTATATTTCCACCCGTAAACCCGGGACCACTGATGACAACAACAACCGGCCAGTACAATTAATAAATACAACTTATGAAAACAACAAACAGTTTTACGGGAATGTAATAGGAACCGGGTCCTTATCGCTGGCCGGGCCGCAGTCGGATATGTTCATGAAAATTGATGCTTTTGCTTCCACCACATACAGCAGCAATATTTCCATTCCTTCATCCACCAACCGGGAGACAGGTTTGGCAGATTTCCTGGTAGAAAGAAAATTTGGCCATGAAATGACTGAAACTGGTTTCAATGACAATAAAACCAATATCACGTATGATGTGGATGTAACGGCCAATCCCATGTTAAATGTAAGAGTGGTACTTGACGAACTCACCGGTGATGAAGTAAAAGGGAAAGGAACCGGAACATTGAATATACGGTCAGGCACTTCTGAACCTTTATCCCTCCGTGGCCGTTTTGATATTGATGAAGGAAATTATCTTTTCACTTTCCAGTCTTTTTTTAAAAAACCATTTGTATTGAAAAAGGGAGAAAATAATTTTATTGAATGGAACGGTGATCCTTATGATGCAAGAATTAACCTGACAGCTACTTATACAGCAACCAATGTAAGCTATGCACCCCTGGCCAAGCATTGGTCAAATATTGATCAGAAGATTCAAAATGCAAGAAGCGATGTATACGTTGTAGCTAAACTGACAGATAGATTATTCAAACCCAAGATCGATTTGCGTCTTGAGTTCCCTACATCCAGTGTCGCCACTGAAGATCCTGCGCTTGCTTTCAGCCTGCAACAACTGCAAAATAATGTCAACGAGATGAATAAGCAGGCAACCTACCTGGTTGTCTTCGGAGTTTTTGCACCTATTGAAAGCTCCGGTTCTTTTTCTTTCCAGGAGGTCGCAACGAACAGCTTGTCCGGCATTTTTTTCAATGTGATCAATGAACAGGTCAGAAAGATCGTGTCGAATATTTTTAAATCAGAAAAATTGAATTTCAACTTTAACAGCTCAGTATATAACAGGAATGTGATAGACCCCAGCGGAAGCAGGTTTAGTCTCGGTAGCAATGTAAATGCTTCTATCGGAAGTTCATTATTCGAAGACAAGGTCATTATTTCCCTTGGGGGAAGTGTAGAAAACTTTTTACCGGGCGGAACCATTCAGCAAAATGTTCAGTTGCTTCCAAATGCCAGCATCGAAATTTTGTTAAATAAAAGCGGGACATTCAGGGCCAATCTTTTTTACCGGCAAAATATTGATTACCTCACCACGAACAGTTCAGGTGCAGGAAAAACGAACAGGACCGGCGTAGGTTTTTCTTACCACAAAGAAGCTGATACGATCTGGGAATTGATCTTTAAGAAAAAGAAAAAAGTCCAGGCAGAACAACCTGTTGAGAATCCCGATGTGAAAAAAGGGTCAGAAGAAAAATAAAAAGTAAATCTCAAAAAACAAGAAACGAGCTCCAAATAAATTAGAGAAAATCTCAAATGCCAAAAGACAAATCTCAAAAAGAAATAAAACCAGAAAAACAAAGCTGGAAAATTCAAATAAGGTATATGATCTTGAAGAACGAACGGCATTATTTGCTGAAAGAGTCAGGGACTTCTGTCTGAAATTACCAAAAAATGCTCCTAATACTGAATATATCCCTCAACTGATCAGGGCAGGCAGTTCACCCGGTGCTAATTATATTGAGGCAAATGAAAGCATAGGGGACAAAGATTTTAAAATGAAAATTAAAACATGCAGAAGAGAGTCGAAAGAATCTGCCTATTGGCTCAGGTTGGTAATTACAGATGGCTCAAAAGAAATGGAAGATGAAAGAACAGCATTAAGGCAGGAGGCAAAAGAATTTGTTTTGATTTTCACAGCGATTCTTAAGAAAAGAGGTGATTGATTTTTCTTATTTCTTTTTTGGTTTATTTATTTGGCTCTTGTGATTTGTGTTTTGAATTTTTATTCTACTCATCCCCCTGTATCTCATGTCCTAATTTATCTCTTTTGGTTTCCAGGTATTTTTTGTTGTGACGGTTCGAATGGATCTCGATCGGAATGTTCTCTACTATTTCAAGTCCATACCCAACCAATCCAACTCTTTTCTTTGGATTATTGGTCATTAACCTGAGTTTCGTAATACCAAGATGCCGCAGCATTTGGGCGCCAATACCATAATCCCGCTGGTCCATCTGGAACCCGAGATGAAGATTAGCTTCAACGGTATCCATACCTTGTTCCTGCAGGCGATATGCTTTTAATTTGTTCAGCAGGCCAATTCCCCTGCCTTCCTGGTTCATGTATAAGATAGCACCTTTGCCTTCCGCTTCTACCATCTCCATGGCCCGGTGCAACTGGTCCCCGCAATCACAGCGAAGTGAACCAAGAATATCCCCGGTAAAACAAGATGAGTGAACCCGTACCATGATCGGTTCATCTTTTTCCCATGTTCCCTTCAACAGGGCAAGATGTTCATTGCTTGAATTTTTTTCTGAAAACGCAACCAATTGAAAAGTTCCGAATTGAGTTGGCATTTCAACCCTTACCACTTCTTCGATCAGTGAATCTGTTTTTATGCGATACTCGATCAGGTCTTTAATAGAGATCAATTTAAAATCAAACTTCTTTGCCACTTCTGCCAATTGGGGCAGTCTTGCCATGGAACCGTCCTCATTCATTATTTCAACAAGAACACCGCCATAAGGTGGCGGAAAACCCGCCAGCCGGGCCAGGTCAACTGCCGCTTCTGTGTGGCCAGCCCTTCTGAGCACACCACCTTTTTTTGCCCTTAGCGGGAAAATATGACCGGGTCTTCCGAGGTCAGCAGCCGTGGTAAATGGATCGATCAGGGCTTGTATCGTTTTGGCCCTGTCATGGGCGGAAATGCCTGTAGTGCATCCATGACCAAGTAAATCGACGGAAACAGTAAAGGCCGTTTCATGCAAAGCAGTGTTATTATTCACCATCAATTCCAGGCCCAGTTCATCGCAACGTTCTTCCGGCAGGGCGGCGCAAATAAGACCCCGGCCGTGTTTGCTCATAAAATTGATGACCTCGGGGGTAATGTTCCCGGCAGCGGTCACAAAATCTCCTTCATTCTCCCGGTCCTCGTCATCAGCCACCACCACGAGTTTCCCCCTTTTTATATCTTCAATAGCACTCTTAATTGAATCAAACATCGTGTTTTGTTTTATGCAAAAATAGAATAAAGTAAGCACCCTCCCGGCAACCTAAATTAGCGGGCAGCGAAACAAAACAAAAAGATGTCCTCATAAGGCACTACTTTCAGGCTTGTTTTGTTAATATTTGCCTATATTTAATTTGGAAATATTCCTTTTCTTTGCAACCGAAAACCAAAAATTATGCTTAAGAGAATACTCTTCTTATTTGCTTTGGCCTTAATGGCTAGTCCGTTGTTATTTGCCCAGGTAACTACTTCGTCCCTTGATGGCACCGTAAAAGGCAGTTCCGATGAACCTTTAGTTGGCGCAACGATCGTGGCCACACACGTACCTACAGGTACCAGGTATGGTACTACCAGCAAGGGTGGTGGGGTTTTTAATATTCAAAATATGAAGCCCGGCGGTCCCTACCTCGTTGAAGTAACTTTTGTAGGGCATGAACCCGGGAAATATGAAAATATTTACCTGCAGCTCGCGGAATCGTTTTCTTTAACCAGTAATTTAAAGAAAACCGATGCTGCACTGGAAAATGTAATATTAACGACCAGCCGGAGAACTATATTTAATCCTAACCGCACCGGCGCCGTAACAAATGTTGGTTTAAGGCAGATAACCAATCTTCCAACGATCACAAGAAGTATTAATGATCTAACCCGTGGCACTCCCCAGTCAAATGGTGCAGCCATCGGAGGAGGTAATTATCGCCAGAACAACTTTACGATAGATGGCGCTGATTTTAATAACAGCTTTGGTATCGGCACTAATCTTCCTGCCAACGGGTCGCCTATTTCAATTGATGCCATAGAAGAAATATCGGTTTCTTTAAACCCTTATGATATCCGTCAATCCGGTTTTATTGGCAGTTCTATCAACGCCGTTACCCGTTCCGGAACAAATGTTTTTTCCGGTTCTGTTTATAAATATTTCAGAAGTGAAAGACACCGTGGCCGCAAGGTTGAAAAAACTTATTTCACCAGACCCCTGGAAGAATACGACTTGTTCGGTTTCCGTTTTGGCGGCCCATTGATCAAGAATAAATTATTTTTCTTTATAAATTATGAAACAGAAACACAACCGAAATCAATCCAAACTAATTTTGCTGCCACGGCCGGAGCGGCTTACGGAAGTGCTTCCAACATTGCAAGACCTACTGCAGATTCTCTGAATTATATCAGCCAGTATCTTTTAAATAACTATAACTATGTCACCGGCCCCTTTGATAATTACGTTCCGGATATTACCAGGAAAAAAGTGATGGGTCGTATTGACTGGAACATCAGCAGGACCCAGCGTTTTAATATCCGTTACAGCCAGGTTGAAGGTGGTGAGCCCAATCCTCCAAGTACATCAGTGGGTGGTGCCGGAACTGTAGCTGGAAATACAGCATCAAGACAAGCTATTACTGCCCTTTGGTTCAAGAATTCCAATTATTTCCAGGGAGCCAATTTTTATTCCTTATCAGCTGAACTGAATTCAAGTTTCAAAGGATTATCTAATATGCTTCGCGGAACTTATACAGACCAAAACGATTCCCGTACCACTGAAAGTCAACAATTCCCTTTTGTTGATATCATGAGTACCAGTGGTGGAGTAACTCCCCAGGCAGGTTCAGGTGTTGGAGCAGTTTATACATCATTTGGATATGAGCCGTTCAGCTTTGGCAACCTTCGCAGAGTGAAAATGTATTCAATTGTAGATAATATCAGTTGGACGACGAACAAGCACCATTGGACTTTTGGAGTACAAGCCGATTTCAGCAAAACCATTAACGGTTTCCAGCGTTTCGGGACCAGCTATTATCGTTTTGCCACCTGGAATGATTTCGCCAGTGCACTGGATCCAAATCCACTCAACAGAAAACTGCCAACGGATTTTACAATAACTTATTCTTTATCTAAAAACTTTGCTCCGGCATTCTCTTCTTTTAGATTTAATCA
>DATHDV010000227.1:0-12742 GCA_035318845.1 Chitinophagaceae bacterium | reverse complement strand
AGATCAAAATGTATCATAAGTACTTATTTAGTTGGTTAGTATTTAAAATTCAAAAGTTAAAAATCAAAATTCAAAAGTCCGAACTATAGAGTACGCTGATTTTGACTTTTTAATTTTTAGTTTATAAATGTTTGTCTTCTTCCTCCTTGAACAGATCAATGATCTTGTCTTTGAACTTGCCCCAGAAACCGGTCAGGCTCTTTCTCTTTTTCATTTGCTCCTCGCTGATTGCTTCTTCCGTTGCAGCCGCTTCTGTTTCTCCCTGCCCGTTATTTCTTAATGCATCAGGCACTGCCACTTTCCTGTATTCTTTTTCAAACTCTTTGCGGTTATGTTCATAATCATCATAACCTTTCAGGATAAGCCCGATGCAGGTAGAGTAAGTTGGTTTGGCCAGTTCGTCCAGATGACCAGCAGCAAGATGCTCGTTGGGAAAACCAATTCTTGCATTCAATCCTGTTACATACTCTGTAAGTTGGATAAGATGTTTTAATTGTGAGCCGCCGCCGGTTAATATGATGCCACCGTTGAGAGCTTTGTTATCCAAACCAACCTGCTTGAGATGATAAGTAACAAAATCCATGATCTCACTCATGCGGGCCTGGATGATGTTGGCCAGGTTCTTTACACTGATCTCTTTGGCCGGCATCCCTCTCAAACCGGGAATAGTGATATAGGCATTTGCTTTTGCTTCATTGGCCAATGCACTGCCAAACTGAACTTTCATTTGCTCGGCCTGGGTTTTTAAAACACCAAGGCCTGTTTTGATATCATTGGTAATATTCTCACCGGCAAATGGAATGACAGCAGTATGTTTTAAAATGCCCTCATAGAAAACAGCAAGATCAGTGGTACCACCACCGATGTCAACGATGGCAACACCTGCTTCAAGATCTTCCTGTCCCATTACAGCAGAAGAAGAAGCAAGAGGTTGCAAGACCAGGTCCTTTGTATGCAGGCCTGCTTTCTCCACACTCCGGTTGATATTCTTGATGGCATTTTTATCACCGGTGATGATGTGGAAGTTGGCGCCGATCTTTACGCCGCCATAACCGATCGGGTTCGGGATATTCTGGAAATTGTCAACCGTAAATTCCTGTGGGATCACATCGATGATCTGGTCACCGGCGGGGATATAAGTTTTGTACTGGTCATCGATAAGCTGATCAATTTCCCGTTGGGTAATTTCCTCTTCGGTCTTTTGTCTTACAATGTCACCGCGGGTTTGTAAACTCTTGATGTGGTGACCGGCAACACCCACATAAACTTCTTTCACATCCAGGTCCGGGTTCGATGCGAAACAATTTTCCAGCGCCGTTTTTATAGCCTTGATCGTTTCGTCAATGTTCAGCACCTGGCCGTGTTTGACACCGTTGGAGTTGGCTTTGCCAAATCCAAGGATTTCCAGTTTGCCGAATTCGTTCTTACGACCGGCAATTACAGCGATCTTGGTAGTTCCAATATCAAGACCGACAATAATGGGTTGTTCGTTGTTCATAATTGTTGTTTTTAGTTGTTGTTTTTATAGAATCGAAATCATTGTTTTTATTTTTATTCCCCCGATAAATCGGGGGGCTATTTTCTCATTTCTTATTCCTTATTCTTTATTTCTCATTTCTCTTCGGCATTACTGCTTTTGGTTTAGGTTTAGGATTCACTGCCTGTCCGCCGCCATCCCTTAAAGGGACGGGCGGCGATGAAATGCTCAGGCGGGGGTTGGGATTGTTATGCTTCTCAGGGTTAATATTATTCGCAACCGGCAGATCAGTTACAGGAGCTGAAACTGAATCAACCTCTATTATATATTTACCTGTAACCTGCATGGCTCTTATCACCGTATCATTTTGTGCATCTCTTGCCTGTTGTAATAGTTTCTCCACATTTTTTCTTAACTGCACAGAATCCACTTTAGGATCACCGGCATATTTTGATACTACTACCTGTCCTTTATACTGCACGTTGATGATCTTGTATTTATCAAAACCCGTTTTGCTCAGCACCTGTTTATAAAACAACAGGAGACGCCTGAACTTCTCAGCTATGTTTTCCCCATTACCCAGTTTTACCAAATGATTACCGACGACGGGGACCATTTCAAAATCTCTCTCGGGTGTAATATCGATCTGCGCTACCTGCGACATCCAGAACGGATCGTTGACAATGAAATTCGCCGTCGCTCTTACATCATTTAATAATAAGCTGTCTTTTGATGTCAGTGTTTTTTTATCAGGGAAACTGGTAAACACCGGCACCCTGGCACTCATTTTATCCGATAATGGCAACTTCCTGCCGAGGCTGTCTATATAAAATGAATCGCCTTCCCTGGTAAATATTCTTGCCACCGGTTCTTTTTCAATGACCGTAACATGCAGTATGTCCTGGTTGTCAAAATAAAGCTGGGCTTCTTCGATCCATTTGTTTTGCTCCAGTTTCTCTTCCAGCTCATGCAGGTTGAACGAAGTAACAGGTCTCTCTTTGATATCACCTTTAATGGTATTCATTAAAAGCTGCTCGACATCTTTTTTATCAATGAAGAAATTATTATAAGCGCCTTTGATAATAATGTGGTAGTCTTTGCACTTTCCCTTATTCTTATTGCTGATGGCTGCCAGCAGCAGGGTAAACATACCGCCGCCGATGCAAAGCCACATAGCGATAAATAAAATTTTTCTTATAGTTGTTTTTGCATTCATTTTTGATCTCTGTTTCTCCCGGGGTTAAAACCCCGGGCTATTTTATCATTTCTTATTTCTTATTCCTTATTCCTTATTCAATATTTCTCTTATGGGCTCAACCAGCATATCAATATCCCCCGCCCCCGCTGTTATCAACACTTCTCCAAATTCTTTGTTCAATGTCTTTGCATATTTGTTCTTTATCCAGTTCATCAACTCATCTTTTGGTATTACACGTTTGTTCTCATTTTTCATTTTGTCAAGGATCATTTCGCTGCTTACTCCTTTTACCGGTAATTCCCTTGCCGGGTAAATTGGCAACAGGATCACTTCATCAGCCAGGTCCAGCACTTCAGCAAATCCATCAGCAAGGTCTCTTGTCCTGCTGTACAAGTGTGGCTGAAAGATCACTGTACATTTTTTTTGCCTGAATAGTGAACTGGCACCGGTGATCAAAGCCCTTAACTCTTCGGGGTGGTGTGCATAATCATCAATAAAAACCAATCTCTCATTCTTGATGATGTATTCAAACCTTCTTTTCACTCCCCGAAAATTTTCTACCGCCGCTTTGATCTTATCATTATCAATTTCCAAAGAGCTGGCTACCGCAATGGCCGCAATAGCATTTTCAACATTATGCATCCCACCCATATTCAGTTTCACATTCTCCAGCGCATTATCCTTCTCCGAAGGAGTCCTTGCGGACATCAGCACATCAAACTCATAAGCTCCGTTGACCATCCTGATATTTGATCCATATACATCAGCGCTTTCATTCTGCAAACTGTAAGTGATGTGCTTTTCAGCTTTTAACTCCTTTCCTCTTTTCAACCCAAACTGTTTTACCAGCAGGCCACCCGTTCTCAACCTTTTACTGAAATCAATAAAAGCCTGTTCCATCGCTTCTGCTGTTCCATATATATCCAGGTGGTCGGCATCCATCGCTGTAATGATGGCCACATCCGGACTTAATTTCAAAAAGCTCCTGTCATATTCATCCGCTTCTATCACACATACATTTTTTTCACTGTTCCAGAAATTTGTCCCGTAGTTCACCGCAATACCACCTAAGAATGCATTACATCCAAAACCACTGTCACGAAGTAAATGCGCCACCATCGTCGTAATGGTTGTTTTGCCATGAGTCCCCGCGATACATATATTAAAAGAACTTGCTGTTATCATTTGCAATACATCACTTCTCTTGACCACTTTATATCCATGCTGCCTGTAATAAGTCAACTCTTTGTGCTCTTCAGGTATCGCCGGTGTGTAAATGACCAGGTCAACCTTCCTGGGAATTAAGTCAACATTCTCTTCGTAATGAACAGCAATGCCGCTTTTCTCCATTTCCATTGTCAGTGCAGTTGGAGTTTTATCATACCCGCTCACTTTCATACCGCCGGCAGCTAAGAACCTGGCGATCGCACTCATTCCAATTCCACCGATCCCGATAAAATAAACAACTCCTTCAAAGCCCTCCCCGAAAGAGAAGGAGAATCGTTCTTCTATCTTATTTTTATCTTTCATTCATCTTCCGCTTTCAATCCCGATTACTGCGGGATCCCCCAAAGGGGGTATTCATAAGGACAGTATTGGTACACTATTAAATATTCTTTAAAACTTCTTCTGCTATTTTCATATCAGCATTCGGCCTCACCCTTCCTGCGAACTTCGTTCCCAACCCTCGCTCTGCCCGGTTGCTCCTTCAGAGAGGGAAACTACATCCTGCTTCTACCCAATGTTTTTTATAATTTCTTCAGCTATCTTTTTATCAGCATTAGTCATAGCCAGTGCTGAGATATTTTTTTTTAATTCATCCTGTTTGCTTTCATCCAATGATAATTCGATTGTCATGAAAACCAATTTCTCCATGGCCTCACTGTCTTTCACTATCAATGCTGCATTTTTTTTCTCCAGTCGCCTGGCATTTACCATCTGGTGATCTTCTGCAGCATAAGGATAGGGCACAAACAAAACGGATTTTTTAACCACACATAATTCAGCAACAGTTATTGCACCTGCACGGGCTACTACAATATCAGCAGCGGCATATGCATATTCCATCTTCGTAATGAACTCATTCACCCAAACTGATCGCTTTCCGTTCGCTCTCTCTTTTGCTTTTGCCGAGTAAGGTTTTCCCGTTTGCCAGATGATCTGCAAACCTGCGTTCAGCAGGTCATCCAATCCTTTATCAATAGCTTCATTGATAGTTTTGGCCCCAAGGCTTCCACCCACCACGAGAACAGTTTTCTTTGTTTCATCCAGTGAAAAAAAATTCAAACCTTCACTCCTTGTTACTGATGCTTCAGCGATCGCTGTTCTCACCGGGTTCCCCGTAATGATGATCTTTTCCTTTGGAAAAAATTTCTCCATCCCATCTGTACCGGTGAAGACCTTTGTCGCTTTTTTTCCGAGCATAATGTTTGACCGGCCGGCAAATGAATTTGATTCATGTATGAATGTCTTTATTCCTGTTGCCTGTGCATACCGAAGCACAGGAAAACTGGAACAGCCGCCCACGCCAATTGCAGCATCAGGTTTAAATCTTTTAACGATCGAACGAACCTGCAAAAAACTTTTTGCCAGTTTGAATGGCAAACCAATGTTACTTATCAAAGAGCTCCTGTTAAACCCGGAAATATCCAATCCTTCAATTTTATATCCTGCCTGCGGTATTTTTTCCATTTCCATCCTTCCTTTCGCACCAATAAACAAAACTTCAATACTCCCATCGATCTTTTTCAACGCATTGGCAATGGCAATTGCCGGAAAAATATGTCCGCCTGTTCCTCCCCCAGCTATTATGATTCGCTTGCTCATTTTCATTTAGCCCCCACGGATAAATCCGTGGGCCATTTTCGCATTCCTTATTCCTTATTTCTTATTCCTGATTCCGCTAAAGCGGTCTTTCCTTCCAGTTGTTCCACATTTCTCGCCACGCTTAATATGATCCCTATCGCCAGGCAACTGAAAATAAAACTCGTACCTCCCATGCTCACCAGCGGTAACGTAACTCCTGTTACCGGGAATAAGTTGACCGTTACCGCCATGTTGGCCACGGCTTGTAATGCCAGTGTAAAACTTAACCCTAATGCGAGGAAGGCACCAAACGCAAAAGGACATCGTTTATAGATCCTGATACACCTGTATAAGAATACCAGGTAGATGAACATGATAAAGGCACCACCCATCAAACCGTATTCTTCAATGATGATAGCATAGATGAAATCATTGTAAGCCTGCGGTAAATAATCCCTTGTTGTACTATTCCCAGGCCCCACACCCAGGATGCCACCTTTGGAGATGGCGATCTTTGCCTGGTTCACCTGGTAAGCATCGTTATCCGCATCATTACTGCCATACATAAAATCCTGCATTCTTCCGACCCAGGTGTCCACTCGTCCGAATAATGTTGATGAACTTTTTTTGGCTGCAACAGCTACTTCTTCTTTATTGCCTTTGTTATGGCGGATCATGGCAGCTGCAACCAATATCATTATTGGAACCAGTGCAATACCGATTGTCATCAGGATATGCTTTGTACTGACCCGGCCGATAAACAACAGCAGCAAACAACTTGCACCGAGTAGCAATGCGGTAGATAGATTTGCGGGGGCGATCAGGGCGCAGGTAATAACTACAGGTGCGATCACCGGCAGGAATCCTTTTTTAAAATCTTTTATTACATCCTGTTTCTTACTCATCAACCGGGCCAGGTACATGAACAGGGCCAGTCTTGCCAGGTCAGATGTCTGCATCGTCATATTTACGAATGGCAATCGTATCCAGCGGCTTCCCTCATTCATCTTTACACCAAAGAATAATGTGTAAAACAAAAGCAAAAGAGAAATGATAAATGCGACCATTGCCACTTTTGAGTAGAATGTATAGTTAACAAGATGGGCAAAATAAATAACCATGATACCCGCCATGATAAATGCGATCTGTTTGAAGAGGTATATTTCTGTATTGCCGCGAAAATTCTTATAGGCCAGCGAACCGGTAGCGCTGTATACAGCCAGCAATGAAACCAGCGCCAGTAATATGACAAGCGCCCAGATAACTTTATCGCCTTTGGTTTTGCTGATAAGGTTATTGGCATTGAAAGTATTTTTCAACCCGTTAAATCTTATGTCTCTTGTTACTTCCATATGCTGAGTTGGCAGTTGGCAATTTGCAGTTAGCAGTTATTGCACACTCCCATATTTACCGGGGTTTTTAATAATATCTTGTAATAATTTTCCAACTTCTTCGCTTTTAGCCAGTTTATTTTTATAAATATTTTCAGTTATATATTTACAAGCAAGGCTAAAATCTAACCACACTTGTGTTTCAGTATTTTCCATATCACTATCAGTAATCTTTGCCACAAAATGAGCTACATACCTTCTCTTCCTGTAGCCCTCACCTATGTTCGCACATACTGACCTTGAACTTCTCCTAATCTGATCTATCAAAGAAAATTTTTCCTCTTTAGGAAATTCTTTTGTCATTTCAAAAATTTCCATCGCTAATTCAAATGCTTTCTTATACACTATCAAATCCCTGAATGTTCCCATACTTTAAAACTTTCCGCAACTGCAAACTGCCAATTGCAAACTGTCATAATTCTTTCACTACCTGTTTAAACTGGTTTCCCCGGTCTTCATAATTTTTAAACAGATCAAAACTGGCGCAGGCGGGGCTTAATAATACCACATCACCCTTACCTGCAAAATGAAATGCCCCATGCACTGCTTCCGCCATCGTAGAAGTATTCACGATCGTGCCTACCTGGTTACCAAAAGCTTCATGTATCTTCCTGTTATCAGTGCCAAGACAGATAATGGCTTTCACTTTTTCCTTCACCAGGTCTTCAAGCAATGCATAATCATTTCCTTTATCCACGCCTCCTAATATCAATACAACCGGTTTGGTCATACTTTCCAAAGCATACCAGGCAGAGTTTACATTGGTGGCTTTGCTGTCATTAATAAATTCCACCCCTCTCACCGTTGCTACATGTTCCATCCGGTGTTCAAGACCCTGGAAATTCTGCACAGCATCGCGGATCTTGTCTTTCCGTATATCCAGCAGTGTCGCTGCTAAACAGGCTGCCATTGTATTATATTGATTATGCTTTCCCTTTAAAGCAAAATCAAATACACTCATATTGGTAAAATCAAGACCTGTTCTGATGTACATGTCCCCGTCTTTGATAAAAGCCCCGTTTGGTAGTTCTCTTTTCATACTTGTTGGCAGTTGGTTAGGTTGAATACTGAATTGGTTTAGATATTTCATAGTTACTTCATCATCGGCGCAGTAGATGAAATGATCACCTGGCTGCTGGTTCATAGCGATACGGAATTTGCTGTTGATATAATTTTCAAATTTGTATTCGTAACGGTCCAGGTGATCTTCGGTGATGTTTGTCAGGATAGCAATATCCGGTCTGAATGTTTTTATATCATCCAGCTGGAAACTGCTCACTTCGGTCACATATAATTTCTTCGGGTCTTCAGCAACCTGCCTGGCAAACGAATGACCGATATTTCCAACCATCGCACAGTCAAGCCCGGCTGTTTTGCAGATATGATGCGTCAGTGCCGTTGTTGTTGTTTTCCCGTTACTCCCGGTGATAGCAACAATTTTACTATCGCCCTTATACCGGTAAGCCAACTCAACTTCGCTGATGACATCGATACCTTTTTCCCTTATCATTTTCACGATCTCCGTTTTCTCCGGGATGCCCGGGCTTTTCATCACTTCGTCAGCGTTCAGGATCTTTGATTCTGTATGCCGGGCTTCTTCAAAACCGATCCCTGCATTTTTTAACTCGTTACGAAATTCATGTTTCAAAGAACTTTTATCGGAAAGAAATACTTCATACCCATGTTGCTTCGCCAGCAGTGCGGCACCCACACCGCTTTCACCTCCACCCAGTATGACAAACCTTTTACTCATAAACCTCACCCTCGTTCTCCCGATTGCATCGGGAGAGGCCGGGCTGTATAACACTTTTCAACTTTTATATCAACATCCCCGCAGTATATCACTACCCTGCTGCATCAACTCCGGTTCAACATTTCTGTTCTTATCAAACAGTGTACGGAACACGGCTCTTCATAAGTATTGGATCTCAAATACAACTGCACAATAATTCGGTTAAACCAGAACAATGGTTTTCTGCGGGTTCAGGATCATGTGGTTTTTCAACAATGGCCTCACCCTCATTCCCTCTCCTTCAGAGAGGGAGGCCGGGCTTCATATCTTTATTCAACTTTAGTACTAACAAATCATCTGCATAACAACTCTCATCTTTTAGCCTCCGTGCGTTGCAAGTCTTCCGCCAACCGGCGGAGAGATTTTTTATCTCAATTTCAATGTCGCGATACTTAACACCACCAATAACACGGTCACGATCCAAAACCTGTTCACAATTTTCACTTCATGGTATCCCTTCACCTGGTAATGGTGATGAAGCGGCGCTTTCAAAAACACTCTCCTCCCCGCGCCAAATCTTCTTTTGGTGTATTTGAAATACCCGACCTGCATCATGACACTTAATGTTTCCACGAAAAAAATTCCGCAGAAGATCGGTAACAACAATTCTTTATGAACGATGATCGCCAACGCTGCAATGATCCCTCCCAATGTCAGGCTTCCTGTATCACCCATGAATATCTGCGCCGGGTATGAGTTGTACCACAGGAATCCTATACAGGCCCCGATCATGGCTGCAATAAAAATGGATAACTCGCCAAGGTTGGGTATATACATGATGTTGAGGTAATCAGCAAAGACCACATTCCCGCTTGCATATGCAAATATTCCCAGCAGGGTGCCAATGATAGCAGATGTGCCTGTGGCGAGTCCATCAAGACCATCTGTAAGATTCGAACCATTCGATACCGCCGTGATGATGAATATCACGATCAGTATATAAAGAAGCCAGGTATAACTCCTCCAGTTCGCCGGCAGCAACTTGGAATAATTAAATTCATGATTCTTTACAAATGGAATAGTTGTCAAGGGAGTTTTAGTTTCTGTAAAATATTTTGGGTTACCATTTACAATTATTTTAAACACAGTAGTATCCGTTGTAGGCACTTTCCCCACATACTCTCTCCATATTTTTACTTCACTGTTGAAATAAAGTGTCGCCCCGACTATAATACCCAATCCCACTTGTCCCAGTACCTTGAACCAGCCGGCCAAACCATCCTGGCTTGTCTTCTTGTACTGTTCCCCTTTCTGCTTTGCCAGTCTTTTCCCGCGGAGTTTTAAATAATCATCTATAAAACCAATAGCGCCCATCCAAACAGTACTAACAAGCATCAACTGCACATAAATTTTTGTCAGGTTCGCCAGCAGCAATGTCGGGATGATGATGGCCATGATGATGATGATACCTCCCATCGTTGGCGTTCCCTTCTTGCTTTCTTCGCCGGGTAAACCTTCTTCCCTGATACTTTCCCCGATCTGTTTTTTTTGTAAGAACCTGATCAGCTTCTTTCCATAAAATGTTGTGATAAACAATGACAACAACACCGCCAGCAACACCCGGAAAGTGATAAACTCAAAAAGACCACTACCCGGGAATTTTATTCCTTCTTTGTTCAGCCAATCAAATAAATGATATAGCATGGTTGGTTGTTGGTTTGTTCTTTTTATTTAGTCATCGTTCTGTTCGCTGCTCATCGTCCCTTGCGTCGCACTCTTCATCGTTCTGTTCGCTATTCGGCAAGTGAAACGTGAAATGTCAAACGTCAAACAGTTTCACCTTTCATATTTCACGTTTCATATTTCACGTTTCACTTGTCTAGCACCTCGAACATCGCCTTCACTATCTCTTTATCGTCAAAATGATTTCTCACTCCTTTTATCTCCTGGTACTTCTCGTGTCCCTTGCCTGCTATCAGTATTATATCTTCCTTCTTTGCCAAACTGATCGCTGTCTTTATCGCTTCTCTCCTGTCCACGATCGAGATATACTTTCTTCTTAATGCTACCGGCAATCCCTCTTCCATATCTTTTATGATCTGTGCCGGGTCCTCACTTCTCGGGTTATCACTGGTGAAAATGGCTTTGTCGCTATGTTCGCAAGCCGCTTCTGCCATCAGGGGTCTTTTTGTTTTATCCCTGTCACCGCCGCAACCCACCACTGTTATCACCTGTTCAAATCCCTTTCTTAGTTTTTTTATAGTTGCCAATACATTTAAAAGAGCATCCGGTGTGTGGGCATAATCCACAATGGCGATCACTTTTTCTTTCGCCGACACCATATAATCAAATCTTCCTTCAGCTCCTGTCAGTTCACTTAAACATCTCAGCACTTCCAGTTTATCTTCTCCCAAACAAACCGCTGTACCATAAACAGCCAGCAGGTTGTAAGCGTTGAATTCACCGATCAGCCTGAAATGAACTTCCACATCATTCACTGTCATCATCAAACCACCCAGGCTGTTGTCAAGGATCTTTCCTTTGAAATCCGCCACAGTTCTCAAACTGTAGTAGTATTTTTTTGCATTTGTATTCTGCAGCATCACCGTTCCTCTTTTATCATCTGCATTGCTGATGGCAAATGCTGTTGATGGCAACGAATCAAAGAAGGTCTTCTTCACCCGGATGTATTCATCAAATGTTTGATGATAATCAAGATGATCATGAGTGATATTGCTGAAAATGCCGCCTGCATATTGCAAACCAGTTACCCGGTGCTGGTGTATGGCATGTGAACTTGTTTCCATGAACACATGACTGCATCCCTCATCCACCATCTGTCTTAATAATTGATTAAGGCTGATAGCATCAGGTGTTGTATGCGTTGCAGTCATCACTTTGCCACTGATCTGGTTTTCAACAGTGCTTATCAATCCGCATTGATATCCCAATCTTGTAAAGAGCTTGTATAATAATGTCGCAATAGTCGTTTTGCCGTTTGTTCCGGTCACTCCCAGCAGTTTTACTTTTTCTGATGGCCTTCCTAAAAAATTATTGGCCATGTAAGCTGCTGCTGCCGCACTATTTTCTGCCTGCACATAAGTGAGTCGTGAATCGTGAATCGTGAATCGTGAATCCTCGTACACAATCACTGCTGCACCATTCTCTATCGCTTTTTCAATGAACTGGTGACCATCCATCGCTGCTCCCTTCACTGCCACAAACAAACCACCCGGTTTTATCTTTCTCGAATCGATCTGTATATCATTTACTTCAACACCCGTACTCCCCGTTACCGACCTGATATTTACCTTATATAGTATATCACTTAACTGCACATCATTTCTTCTTTAACTCAATTCAAGCATTATAGTAATACCTTTTGCCAGGGCCGTTCCAGGTGCTACCGATTGCGAAATGATCTTTCCTTTTCCTTTCACTGATATTTTCACCCCCATATTTTCCAGCAGGTAGATCGCATCTTTCAATCCCATACCTCTTACATTCGGCATCACTTGCTGGCGAATATTAATGGCTTTCACTACGGGTTGGTAATTGCTTGAATACACATTACCCCAACCTGCCTGTCCGGCAGGCAGGTTGTTTTGCGCAACCGAATCTGTATAGCCAACATTCGTTGTCCTGTACACATTCTTTATATCATTGGTAAAGCCTGCATAGAAATAAGCAGCGCTGTCTTTTTTTGCAGCATACATGGATGGATCTTTCTTCTCAACATACATGGCATATAATTTCGTTGCGATCTCCCTGAACACCGGCGCAGCCAGTGTGCCACCAAAATGCGAAGCTGCATGCGGCCTGGTGCGGATGACAACGATGCAGGTGTATTGCGGTTTATCAGCCGGGAAATAACCTACGAATGTGGCCTGGTACACTCCATCATCATATTTTATTTTACCATCGGATACATGTGCAGTACCAGTTTTACCTGCTACGGCAAAGGGCATATCCTTAAATGCTTTCCTTGCTGTGCCTTCTGTAACTACCATTTCCATGGAAGCCCTGGCATCTGTGATCACAGAAGACTTACAAAGTTTTTCTTCCAATACCGTTGGCTGAAACTGCCTGGTTACAATACCATTGCTTTGAAGACTGTTCACCAAATAAGGATTCATCAT
>DATHDV010000226.1:0-31695 GCA_035318845.1 Chitinophagaceae bacterium | reverse complement strand
TTCTCGCAGCATGGACCGCTAACTCGGATGTTGATACGATCGCTAAGAAATATCCCATTTGTTCAGACATAATTATTATCTGGTATAATGCTACTACCAATTGGGATAATAACGGCAACCCGCTTCCCCCCGGACCTCCGTATTATGGCACTCCTTCTTTTAATCAGTATAAAGAAAGTCTTGTATGGAAAGTGGCTCTTTGTCACCCGATGGGTTATGCCCCGGAACTCTCTCCTTTCTATTGGCAGTCTGCTCCTACACCGGATGGATTATTTACCGGGCTTTTTGATAAAAACTATTGATAAAAAAACCAACAACCATTAAAATATAAACTATGGCAAATAATTCATCAACATACGATGTAGTAATTGTAGGCGCAGGCATTGCAGGTGCACAAATGGCTTACCGGCTGGCGAAAGCACAAAGAAAAGTTTTATTGATCGAAGCGGGAGAAAGTATGCCGAATGTTGGACAAACATTCCCGGTAAAACAGGATAACCTCGATAAATTTTATTCGGCGCCGATCAAAGATCCAAGTGCCCCATGGCCCACTGCAAAACCACCGGCCACCAGTTGGGTCGATTCAAAGATCTATGCAGCACGACCCACATCACCTGGTGTCAATTCTGATAATACAAATGGAGTAGCATGGAATGATGCCGAAGGAAATTATATGCAGCAAAAAGGTACTTATGCTTTTGGCAGTACCTACGAAAGAGTGGTAGGTGGTACTACCAAGCATTGGTTGGGTACCTGCCTTCGCTTTATACCGGATGATTTTATAGTGGTAAGTAAATATAAACCACCGGTGCCGGGTGCATACGATTGGCCCGTCGGTTATGATGTACTGGAACCTTATTATTGCCAGGCTGAATCTGAAATAGGTGTTGCCGGCGATCCATCTGTAGATGAATCAATGGGCGCATTCCATTCAGAGGACTATCCTATGCTCCCCGTTATGCAAAGTTATCTTGATGGAGTAGTGATGGGGAGACTTCAAAATAAAACGATCGCCAATAATCCATTGAATGTAGTAAGCACACCACAGGGAAGAAATACTAAGGTATACGATGGAAGACCTGCCTGTATGGGTAATTCAAGTTGTGTACCTATTTGTCCTATCAATGCAAAATATGATGCGGGATGGCATATCAATAAAATTTTGACTGAATCTATCACCGTAAATGGTACAAATACACCACTAAGCAACTTCGTGACCATACTTTCCCAATCAGTGGTAATAAATTTGTCTGTTGATAATAATGATAATATCAGCGGTGTCAATTATAAAACATGGAGTAAAGATGGCACTGTAAGTTCGCTGCAAACTGCTGTTGGTACCAAGTACGTAGTGGCAGCACATGCGGCGGAAACAGCAAAAATATTACTCCACTCTCCCTGGAAGAATAATATTACTGTTGCGAATTCGAGCGATATGGTGGGCCGTCACCTGATGGATCATATTTGCCTCGTTGTATGGGGAAATTTAAAAGCATCCGGTTCAAACGGAACATATGAGCCGGTATACCCATATCGTGGCCCTTTATCCACTTCGGGCATTGAAACTTTCAGGAATGATACGAACCAGCGCTCTAAAACAGCTGCATTTCGTATTGAGATCGGTAATGATGGATGGTCATGGCCCTATGGCGGACCTCAATATAATTTGGTTAAGCTTATCAACCCGCAATCAAACAGTGGTCCCGCAGTATGGGGAAATCAATTGGTAACACAATTGCAGTCAGTCGTTCAATCGCAGGTACGTTTTGCATTTGAATTCGAAACTATTTCGGGAGATGAAACGATGGATAGCCGGGTTACTTTATCTAACGAAACAGATGCTCTGGGAGTACCACGGCCTGCGGTAAGTTATAAATTACCTCAATATACTCTCGACGGCTACAATTATGCAATAGGAATATGTGAGCAATTCTTACAGACTCTGGGCGTAGATGATAGTGATTATAAAGCTGCTATTGTTGCCATGCAAAATGCAAAAGGTAATTCAGATTACCCGGGTAAACTGACTTTTACACCAACCGGAAGTTCTGCGTCTGTTACTATTGAATTTCGCGGAGCCGGCCATTTAATAGGTACTACCCGCATGGGAAGCGATGCCTCTGTTTCTGTAGTAAATAAAGATCTGCAATCATGGGATCACAGTAACTTATATCTTGTTGGCCCCGGCGCTTTTCCAACTACAGCGACCTCTAATCCAACCCTTACTGTTGCAGCATTGGCACTAAGGGCTGCAGATACAATTAATGCAGTATTAGGCTAAGCCGGCATTTGATCAACCAGGATTACAAAAACCGAAATCGTAAAGCGTTTCGGTTTTTTATTTTATATTTCTAAAGATGATGAGTCCCTCCTGAAAGACTTTTGTTTTATTTAATAATAAACAGGGAGGAAACCCGACTGGAAAGAGAAGCAGTCACCGACAATGGTGAATTGGTTTGATTCCGGGCGGATTCGAATTAGTGATAGGCAAATTCCTGAATTGCCTTTAAACTTTCCAATAAAAAGTTCGAACTGGCGCAAGTTATGTCAACAGAAGCCAGCTTAATACTGGCTTTTTTTATTACGGTCATTTAAGCCCCTGACCTGGTTTACATAAAATCAAATCGCCAGTAACCAATACTCACCTGCTGTTAAAATGCATCCAGGTAGCTGATTACTGACGATCAACTTTCATCGCCTTATTAATTGCGGCGATTTTTGTTGCGATTATTGCTTTGTCTCCACACCCTGTGTTGAGGATGATTTTTATTCTCAAAATACCTGGAATCGGGGCTGTTTCGGATTATTTCCTGGTCGTGACGGCCCTTATACCCGGAATACCTTGATCTGTAGACATCGGCATTACGATAAGGGGTTGGTTCATTGATCACCACCTTGTACCCATTGTATATATTATAATTATTATACCGGGTTGGCAAAAATGTTCTGAATACCCAGCGTCCACGATCCATATAAATATATTGACGTTGCGGGACGTAATAAAAAGCATCGATATCCGGCAAATAATAATACTCAACATGATCATAACCTACAGGTCCCCATGCAGGCTGGGTAGCAATGTTGAGGTTAATGCCAACCCTGATTTGTGCCGAAGCGGTTTGAAAGGCAAAGCCACTCATCGATAAAGCGGCTATAAGAATTGTTTTTTTCATTTTGTAAATTGTTTTATTTGTTTTTAATATTAATAAGATTGTTTAGGTATGCTGACGGAATTATTTTTACTCAGTAAGAAAACTACTGCCGGGTTTATAAAGACCTGGCAGTAGTGTTTAACAGGTGGGGCATTACAGATCCGCAATAATTGCTGTTAACTCTTCACCGGTTTTGCCCAGTTTGATTTGAACTCTTTCTAACATCTCGTCCCTTTTGCCTTCTTCATAATTCAGGTCCTCGTCAGTTAAATTTGAGAACTTTGCTTTGAGTTTCTCTTTTTGTTCATCCCAATTCTCTGCAACAAGAACCGGAGTCGCGGTTAAATCTGACATTGTAAATAGATTTATTTGTAATTGAATTATTACAATATAAAGGTGGGTGGCTTTGCCGGGATAATTGTTACACAACAATAGCTATAAGTTACATCATTCATATATCGCTATAGATAACAGACTTTCATTACATGATCACCATTTCAATTAACAGTTTATTATAAGCAGTATTCACTTCCCGCAAAAAAAGAGGTCCCCCGAAGAATCGGCGGACCGCAACCAAAACTAACTGCTATATGAGAAACAAAGTTTATTTAAAGTGAATATGTAAAGATGGGATTCTCTTCCTGCTGATCGTTACACAATTTTGAAAATGTCTTACATGATTCGCATGATTTCAACAGGAGCTTTTTAGCTGCCATGATTCATGCAACTATCGGGCTGCTTGTTTTGCTGAAGGAGAGATAATACGCTGCGAGATCTTTTCTCTCGCTCCAATAAAGGCCACGGTAAATTTCAAAGAATCAAACTCTGCACCCATGGCATTTTCTTCTGAAATGATATCCTGTTTTTCTCTTTCGCTTTCATAATTGAAGCCGTTACCGGGATGAAGGCTGAATCCATCCTCATCTTCCTGGTTGTTTACAGCCTGATGATCCCATTTGTATTTCATAAATCTTATTTTATCATGCAAACAATTATTGCATACCTAAATATAATCTTAGACAGAGTTACTCCTATTACATAATTTTAGAAATAAGTTACATTATTCACATATCCCTTCAGACCCGTGGCTGGTCCGGGGAAATTTTAAATCAGGCAGGAATATAAATATCAAACTGCGCCCCTTTGTTTAATTCACTGGTTGCAGTAATGATACCGTTGTGGTTCTCTACGATCTTTTTTACGATGGCTAGCCCGATACCGGTGCCTGCATATACTTCTTTGCCATGTAATTTTTGAAAGACCCCGAAAATCCGTTCGCTGAAACGGGGTTCAAAACCAATGCCATTATCTTTTACGATGATATGGCAATATTGTTTTTCAGGTGAAAGCCTGTCGTTATTTAATTTACTGCCTTTCACAATACGGCTGGTTATGATAATCTGTGCCGGTATTTCAGGATTTGAAAATTTGAGTGCATTACTTATCAGGTTGTACATGAGTTGCCGGAACTGAAATGCGATGATGTTGGCTGGGCAGAGTTCAATGGATTCTATGGTTGCATGCTTTTCCTGGATGGTATCTTTTAATTCGGTTTTTACTTCATCTATAATTATAGTGAGGTCAGATTCTGCGAACTTGAGCTCGGTAGTGCTGATGCGGGAAAAAGCCAGCAGGTCATCGATCAATTGCTGCATTCTTCCTGCCGCTAATTGCATGCGCTGAAAATTATATTTGCCCTTCTCGGATAGGTTTTTATTTTCATTTTCGAGTATGATCGTTACAAAGGTTTGTATTTTTCGCAGGGGCTCCTGCAGGTCGTGACTGGATATATATGTAAATGCAAGGAGCTCTTTATTCGCCGTGATCAATTCTGCCGCTCTTTTTTCTTTCTCTTCGTTTTGATAAGCAAGCTCCTTATTGGCAATGATCAGTTCTGCCGCCCGTTTTTCTTTCTCTTCATTTTGAAAGGCCAGTTCTTTGTTAGCTATGATCAATTCCGCCGCCCTTTTTTCTTTCTCTTCATTTTGATAAGCCAGTTCTTTGTTGGCAATGATCAGTTCTGCCGCCCTTTTTTCTTTCTCATCGTTTTGAAAAACAAGTTCTTTATTGGCAATACCTAACTCGGCCGCCCTTTTTTCTTTCTCATCATTTTGAAAGACCAGTTCTTTATTGGCAATGCCTAACTCTGCCGCCCTTTTTTCTTTCTCATCATTTTGAAAGACCAGTTCTTTATTGGCAATACCTAATTCCGCCGCCCGTTTTTCTTTCTCATCGTTTTGAAAGACCAGTTCTTTGTTGGCAATAATTAATTCGGCGGCCCGTTTTCCTTTTTCTTCACCCTGGAAAACAAGTTCTTTATTGGCAATGCCTAACTCTGCGGCCCGTTTTCCTTTTTCTTCATCCTGGAAAACCAGTTCTTTATTGGCAATACCTAACTCTGCGGCCCGTTTCCCTTTTTCTTCATCCTGGAAAACCAGTTCTTTATTAGCGATACCTAATTCTTCTGCCCGTTTTCCTCTCTCTTCTTTTTGAAAGGCCAGTTCCCTGCGGGCCATCACTAATTCTGATGACAGTTTTTTATTCTCCTCTTTTTGAAAGGCCAGTTCGTTGCGGGCAACGATCAACTCTTCTTCATCTGAATTTTTTATTTTAGCCATATAGTATCGTCCCGGTAATCACCGGGATCATTTGTTTAAATGATCAAACTGTTTGCACCGTAAGCACAAAATTTTCCCTGGTTTGTAATGGAATATTTTGCGGGGTTATAAGGTTCATGATCGCCTGGTGAATTATCTTTTTGAATTGCGAAAATTCAGAAGGTTTGCGAATGAAATATTGCGCCCCGTTCTTGTAAAGCAGGTTCACCACCTCCTGTTCAAAGAAAGTGGAGAAAACGATCACGGGAAGTTGTTTGAGTTTGGGGTTCAATTTTATTTCTGCTAAACATTCGAAACCATTTTTACGGGGCATATTCAAATCGAGAAAAAGGATATCGGGCAGATTGTTTGTTTCCTGGTTGAGATACTGCATGAGTTGTTCTCCGTCAGGCATGGTTAAAAGCTGCGTGGACAGGAATAATTCTTCCACGGCTTCCTTAAAAAAGATACAATCATCAGTATCGTCATCGGCCAGTAAGATATTCAGTGGATCTGCATTCACATGTAAATAGTTTAACCGCATGAATCTATTTTTCAGCTGCTTTTTCCCGCTTTGGCCATTCATCATTAGATGCGTTAAGAATATATTTTAACGGATTCCGGGAAATTATTTCTTCTGCAGCTATGGGAAGTGCGTGCTGTATCACTTGTTTGAGTTGCGCAAAATCATTGGGTTTATGGATATATACATGCGACCCGCTTTTGAAAAGCATATTTATCGTGTCCCAGGAATTTGAAGTTGAAAACATGACTACCGGAATGTTTTTCAGAGCCGGATCTCGTTTTATCTCGGATAAACATTCCAGGCCGTTTTTGCGGGGCATATTAATGTCGAGGAAAAGAACATGAGGAAGTTGTTGTGAATTTTCAAAAAGATAAGTCATCAGGTGCTCTCCATCATGCACGGTTGTAAGCTGCGCAGACAGGGGTAGTTCCTCCAAAGCATGCTTAAAAAAAAGACAGTCGTCCATATCGTCATCTGCAAGCAGTACATTCAAATGTTTCGTATCCATATGTTAAGGTTTTACGTAATGGCTGGAAAATATTTTAATTTCTTGTTTTCTCTTTCAATGATCTTTTTTCTGCCAGCCTTGTAAGTGACTGGTGAATGAGTTCTTTCAATTCTGCAAAATTGCCGGGCTTGCGTATGTAATCCTGTGCCCCCATTTTATACAGTACATTGATCATGTTTTGTTCATAGTTACGATCCAGCGTGTAGGATGTTGAAAACATGACCACAGGTATCTCTTTCAGCAATAAGGTTTCTGTTATTTCAGTTAAACATTCATACCCGGTTTTACGGGGCATGTTCAGGTCAAGAAAAAGTACATCCGGCAGATGCTCCGGATTTTTAGAAAGATGATCCATCAGCCGTTCACCATCATTAACAGCCGTAAGTTGGGTAGCCATAGGTATTTCTCTCAGAGCTTTCTCAAAGAAAAAACAGTCGTCGGCATCATCGTCTGCGAGCAGGATATTCATGGGTTTCATATGGAGGGAGAAGAGTTTATTTATTTAAATATTTTGAAAAACAGTTGATCATAATTTTACCTCCTGCAGGTTCAGCCGGCTTTCTTTTATCACTTTTCGAAATGAATGTAAAATGAGTTCTTTGAGTTCTGCCACCGTACCGGGCTTGCGGATATAATCCTGCACGCCTAATTTATAAAGTACGGCTATCATACCCAGTTCGTAATTAAAGTCCTGGGTGTACGATGTAGAAAACATGACGATGGGTATGTCTTTTAGTTTTATATCATCTTTCATCTCGGTCAAACATTCAAACCCGCCTTTGCGGGGCATGCTCAGGTCCAGGAAAAGAACATCGGGCAACTGCACCTGGTTTTTAGAAAGATGATCCATCAACTGCTCCCCGTCATTAACCATGGTAAGCCGGGTATCAACAGGTATTTCTTTCAAAGCATTCTCAAAAAAAGAACGGTCATCAGCATCATCATCTGCCAGCAGGATGTTAAGAGGAAGTTGTTGTTCAGCAATCACGATATTTAATTATTTAACGGGGTTTAAAAAATAAAATGGATCAGGCCCTCTCCATATACCAGTTCAGGGTCTTTTCCATTTTTTTATAATTGAAAATAGTGGTAATGATCTTTTGTAAACGGATAAAAGCAGTTTCGCTTTTCACTACATAATCGAAAGCCCGGTGGTGCATACAGTTGATGGCCACATCTATTTTATCCTGGCTGGATAGCATCACTACAGGTATATCGGGATATCCGGCTTTTATTTTATCCAGTGTTTCTAAACCGTTCATTGCATTTTTATCAATGCCATCAAGGTGATAGTCTAATATGATCACATCGGGGTCGTGTGATAAATTCTCTATGCAATGTTCGCCTGTTGCAAAAGTTTCAATGGTAAAATCCGCATGCTGGAGAAATTCGATCTCTAAGGATTTTAAAAACAGGGAATCGTCATCCACCAGGAAAAGTTTTATTTTTTCATTTTTCATGAGTTCGTGTTTTTAATCAGGTTATATTCTACTTTCAATTCTTTACAGGCCTGTAAACAAACGGTTTCAAGTTGCAGGACCAGGCCGGATATCTCATCAGGTTGTTGCAGGACGCCTGCCTGCCCGGCTTCGTTATTCAGGCGGGCATATTCCTGGACTTTTTTTGCCATGTTCTCAAAATTCGGGTTGATACCCATGATCGAGAACGAGGGGATCATTTTATGTACGGATGCATGCAACAGACCCCAGTCTTTATCCTCCAGGCTTTGTTTCATGGCGTGCACTAATGGCGGGGTTTGTTCCAGATAAAGCGAGATCATTTCCATCATTAATCCAGGATCAGATTTTGTGCGACCAATCAAATAATCCAGGTCAATGCATTTTATTTTTTTAGTTTGGCCATTCCCCTTCAGGTTATGTCCATTCGATCTAACGGGCAAGGGTTTCTTTACTAATCCAACTATTTTATTGTAGAGCAACCTTTCATCAACGGGCTTTGCAATGTAATCATTCATGCCAATGGCTTTGCATTTTTCAATGTCAACAGTAGTTACATCAGCCGTTAATGCTATGATGGGAATAGCAGAATTCATTGTATTGCGGATGTAGTCTGTGGCTTCAAAGCCGTTCATCACCGGCATCTGCAGGTCCATTAAAATAATATCGTAGGATCTGTCCTGTAGCTTTTCAATGGCAATTTTTCCGTTGGCGGCAATATCCTTTTCAAACCCAAAATCATCCAGCAGTGTTTTCATCAGTAATTGGTTGAGTGCAATGTCTTCCACCACCAATACTTTTATATTTTTATTTTCCAGGTCGATATCCGGTAATTCAATTTCTTCTTCAGCCGCTGCATCGGTTTTTTTAAACCGCAGGGTGAAACTAAAAGTGGAACCCTTGTCAATTTCGCTTTCTACGCGGATCTGTCCACCCTGCGATTCTACCAGTTGTTTTACAATGGCCAGACCCAAGCCCGTGCCTCCATACAGCCTGGAAGTATCACTGGATGCCTGGTGAAATTTTTCGAAGATCTTTTCTTTATTATTTTCCGGTATGCCTGTGCCGGTATCGCTGACAGCAAACTCTAAAGTAACAGATCCATCATCCTCGTCAGCCAGCCGGCGTACACTTACAGTTATTTTCCCCTTTGATGTAAACTTAACGGAGTTACTCACCAGGTTTAAGATGATCTGGTGCAAACGAACCGGGTCACCCAATAATACTTCAGGAATGCTTTCATCATATTCTTTAATAAACTCCAGGTTCTTTTCCTGGATCTTTGTTTCGAACAAATGCATCATCGCCGATATGGATGATGATATTTTAAACGGGATCTCTTCAAATGTCATTTTTCCCGCATCCACTTTGGCGAGGTCGAGGATATCGTTGATCAATACGATCAATGCATTGCCGCTTAATTTTATGGCCGATAGATATTCTCTTTGTTTGGCCGTGAGTTCCGTTTTCAATACCACTTTTGTGAACCCGATAATGGCATTCATGGGTGTCCGGATCTCATGACTCATGTTCGACAAGAACTGTTGTTTGGATTTTACGGCATCCTCGGCTAAATGCGTTGCTTCTTCTGCCCTGGTCTTTGCTTCTACAGCTATTTCTGTTGCCATCTCAGCCAGTTCTATTGCCTCGGTCAATTCTTTTGCATGATCATCCTGTATCTCCTGTAATTTCTTCCTTGCAATTACCTGTTCCGTAACATCAATTATAATATTTATCGCCCCGGTTATTTCACCCGATAAACCAAATTCGGGTTGAGGAAATTCCAGTACAAAAGACCGGGAACCATCAGGCCGCTCTTTAATAATTTCCTGACCTGGTATAGCCTTGCCTTCCTTAAGGGCTATTGCCATCGGGGAGCTTTCTAATGGAATAGGTGAGCCATCGAGAGTAAAAATTTTCCAGGAGCCAGACCAAAGATCTTTCCCGATCTCAGGCTTACGACCCCATATTTTTTCTGCAGCATGATTGTAAAAATTAATATGGCCTGTTGCATCGCAGGAATAAACAGCTGCCGGCAATTCCTTTACAAGATTTCTGAAATGTTCACCGGTCTTTCTTAATACTTCCTGCGCTTTTTTCAGGTCAGTAATATCTTCAATCGACAAAAGAATTAATTTCTCTGAATCTTTTTTATTGATCACTTCACGGGCATTCAACAGCATGACCCGCTCGCCAATGGATGAAAAAGTATGCGTTACTTCAAAATCGTTAAACACGGTTTTTTCAGGAAGGATTTTTTCAAGAAGAGTTCGCAGTTCAGGTATATCCCATTGTTTGTTGCCAAGATCATAAATTAATACAGATTCTGTTTCCTTTTCAGTAATGCGGAATGTATTATAAAAAGCATTATTAGCTGTTTTTATCCGAAGGTCTTTATCCAGTACCAGCAACGGTTCCCGGATATTGATGATGATAGCTTCCGCATAATCCCTTGCTGCTGTTACCTGTTCATTCAAACTGATCATTTCATGGTTCACCACCATCAGTTCTTCATTGGTGCTTTGCAGTTCTTCTTTACTGGTCTCCAGCTCTTCATTAAGGCTCTGCAGTTCTTCGCTGCTGCTGAGCAATTCTTCATTGCCGCTTTGCAATTCTTCATTGGCCGCTTCCTGGTCTTCGGTAATACTCCGCATGTCTTCACGGCTTTGTGCCAGTTCTTTTTCTAATTGTTGAATACGGAGTAGCTCCTGGCTGTTAGCTGTTAGCTCCTGGCTTTTAGCTGATCCCTTCTTTTTAGTTAATGGCTGTTGGCTAATAGCTACTGGCTGGTTTTCATGAAACAACACTAAATAATGCGGCTCAATGGTATCCGGCAACTGTAAGGCTTCGATGGCAATATGCTGCAGAATGCCATTAACCTGGACCGGGATATTTTCTTTCTTAACCGGTAGTTTTTCTCTTTTTGCCTTATGTAAAATATTACGGAGTTCAAAAGCCAAACCTTCTTTAGCCATTTTTAATAAATTATGACTTGGCTTGCCCGGCGATTGCTGTAAATAGTTACCCGTGCTGCCCCTGAAATGGACAATGTCCATGGCTTCATTGACCACCACACCTGCAGGTGTGTATTTGCTGAGTATAATATCATCTGCTGTTTTTTGAAAATCGGTCTTGATATTTACAGTTTTTTGATTGGCATTCAAATCCGTAAAATTTTTTTCACTGCGCAGGGTTGCTGTGTGTAAAAAATGACCGGGCACATCTTTACGGGTAAATAGTTTATCGTTTTTGTCAACAGCTCCATATAGTTCGGGTACACCACTGGTTGTTTCCGATTTGCCGAGTAACAATAATCCCTTTGGATTTAAAGAGTAATGAAAAGTGGTTAGCGCCTTTTTTTGCAGGTACGGTTCCATATAAATTAACACATTGCGGCAGCTGATAAGATCCATTTTACCAAAAGGCGGGTCTTTTAAAAAATTGTGTATCGCAAATACACACATATCCCTGATGGATTTATTGGCCTGGTAACTACCACCGGTCTTCGTAAAAAATTCCTGTAGCCGTTGAGCTGTTAATCCTTCTGTATTGTTTTTTGTATAAACGCCTGCTCTTGCTTTCAGAATAGCGGGCTCGCTGATATCGGTAGCAAAGATCTGTACTCTTTCCGCGGAGTATGGTGATGAATCGCCCAAAAATTCTTTTAAACAAATAGCAATCGAGTATGCTTCCTCGCCGGTGCTGCAACCAGCCACCCATATTCGTATCGGTTCACCGGCTATTTTATTTTTTATAAGTTGTGGAAAAACCGTTTCGCATAAATTATCAAAAGTTTTCGGATCACGGAAAAAACCGGTGACAGGAATTAACAGGTCCTGGTAAAGGATATCCTGTTCTTTTTTATTTTCCCGCAAATATTTCAGGTAAGCGGCCGGATCTTCGTTCTTGTTAATGGCCATCCTCCGGAGGATCCTTCTGCGGATGGTAGTTTGTTTATAATAAGTAAAATCGGTTCCCTTACGGATACGGAGTAATGAAAGTATTTGTTTGAATACCTCCTCAACCTGTAGCGGAAGATCTTCTTCACCAGGGTCATTACCTTTAATAATATTGGTTATCTCTAAAAGTTTTTGCGGTATTTTTCCCGGGGGAAGAATAAAATCAACCACACCTGCCTGCGCAGCGCTATGGGGCATACCTTCATAGGCTGCCGATTCTTCGTCCTGCGCAAAAGTGATACCGCCGTGATCTTTAATGGCTTTCAATCCCAATGTACCATCGGAAGCTGTGCCCGATAACACCACGCCGATCGCATGGCTTTGATGTACTTCTGCCAGCGAAGTAAAAAAAAGATCGATGGGCAGGTTGCGTTCGTTCTTATTTTTTTCAGGACGGGGAGTAAGTTCCAGCACGCCATCATTTGAGATCAGCATTTTGTTACTGGGGATAATGTAAATATGGTCGGGCAGTACTTTAATATCATCCGCAATTTCCATGACCGGGATATTGGTAACTTTTTGCAGCAGTTCGGGCAGCATGCTTTCATGTTTGGGATCTAAATGCTGTACCAGTACATAGGCCATTCCTGAATCTTCGGGAATAGCTTTTAGTAATTTTTTAAATGCGTCAAGCCCTCCTGCTGAAGCGCCAATACCTACTACGGGGAACAGGTTGGGCGATTTAGTAAGAACCTTATTTATTTTTGGGTCACTTTTTTTTGTTTTTACTTTAACCATATGATCCGGCTTTCAGTCCGTATAATCTTATTTAATTTATTGCAATTTCATTGCCAATTTCTTCGATCGGGCTTCTTCTTTTGTCCTTCAATTGTTTAAAATGAGAAGGCGAGAGGCCTGTTACTTTTTTAAACTGGTTCGATAAATGAGCAACGCTGCTATAATTCATTTTCCAGGCGATCTCGGTGATATTCAACTCATCGTATATGATCAATTCCTTTATCTTTTCAACTTTGTGGGCGATCATGAACTGTTCAATTGTGATCCCCCGTACCTCTGAAAATAAATTAGCCAGGTAAGTGTAATTGTGATCTAATTTTTTGCTTAAGTAATCCGAGAAATTTATTTTAATATTTTCATCTGAATGATGAACCATTTCTATAATGGCATTTTTAATTTTCTCCACCAACACGGCTTTTTTGTCGTCCATTAATTCAAGCCCTGAAGCCAGGAGAGCTGTTTTCAGTTCCCCCCGTTGTTCTGCAGTAAGATTTTCCATTACTTCCACTTCGCCCAGTTCAACGATGACGAAATGAAGCCCGAGTTTTTTCAACTCTTCTTTCACCGTCATTTTGCAACGGTTGCTCACCATGTATTTGATGTGTATTTTCAGCTATTTTCTGATTAGTAAATGGAACTGGTAAAGTTCGATTGTATTGAAGGGGGAACTGTTATACAATTAATGAAAAAAGTTACACAATTCACACATTTTAGAGGTAAAAAGGTCACTATCAGTTTGGGATTTGTTTTTTCAGGATTACCGGTATTTATTGGAAGAGCAACCCGAGTTGCTGAAAAGAAGCATAAATGCGGCAATTAGCAAAATAGTTACACAAAGCAAGGCAGTTGCGAAACCAAACTTATTAAGTTGTTTCATTTTCAAAAATTTTATCCGCGAATCGATACGCTGCCGCATTGTTGATTAAGTCTTTTTTGGCTTTGTTGGCTGCTCCTTGGCAGGTTGTTGTTTTGCCGGTTGCTCCTTTGCTGGCTGTTGCTTTACCGGTTGTTCCCTTGTTGGCGGCTGCATTACTGGTTGTTCCCTTGTCGGTTGTTGTTTTGCTGGTTGTTCCCTTGTTGGTTGTTGCTTTACCGGTTGTTCCCTTGTCGGTTGTTGCTTTACCGGTTGTTCCCTTGTTGGTTGTTGCTTTACCGGTTGTTCTCTTGTTGGTTGTTGCTTTACCGGTTGTTCTCTTGTTGGTTGCTTTACTGGCTGCTCCTTGTTTGGTTGAACTTCTTTTTGTGAACGGCCTTCATCATTTCTTTGCCTTGTAATTTTTACATCTTCCAGACTTGACACTTTGGAAGGGGCTGGTTTCCGCTGAACACTATTGTTCTTTTCCACCTTCGGCCTGTATATCTGAAGTTTATCGTTGCTGAGATTCTGACCTGGTTTATTGCTTTCGATAAGTGCAACCGGGGTAAATGTTCTGCCGGCACGTCTTTCTACTTCAACTCTGTCCGGACCTGCATTGTATCTTGTATTACGACCGGCATCCGTCATGATATTATTGATTACTGTAGTATTGTTGATGATCGTAACATTGTTTGAGTTATTGATATAATAGTTAGTGATATTTGTTCTTCCAAAATCCTGGTCTCTTACAAAGGTCCACTGGTTATAAGGCAAATTATACCCGTTGCTATAAGCAATTTCAAAACTGATCCCCGGACCTATTGGTGCCCATCCATAATAGTCATTTGATCTTCTCCAGCTAACCCATCCCGGGCCCCATTCAGAATCCGGAGCCCATAACCAACCGTAGTTACGATCATAGAACCAACGACCGTAATGAAAAGGCGCCCATCCCCATGAATAATCAGAAACCCAGGTCCATCCTGCATAAGTGTATATCCAATGACCATTGGTGCTATAAGGAGAAAACCCGGAATATACATCAGGAGACCAAACATATCCATAGTCTGAATTATCCACCCAATTACCATAAGGGGTCAGGTCATCATAAAAGATCTGGAAGTCGACGGACAACTGTGCAGATGCTTTTTGCGGTGCTATCCATGTAACTGCATTGAGACCGAGAAACAGGATAAAAACTTTAGTCATTGCTTTCATAATATTATTATTGAATTGTTTTTTAATAAGGGCTTTTTTTAAATATGTATCACATTCAATTAAAGTGCTGCGATGATCCTGTGCAGTTCTTCTTTTGTTTTGGCAAACCGGAGCCGTAGCTTTTCTGATACCGCTCCCGGCTCACTTCCTTCAAACATGCAATACTTACTTGTAATAAGTTCAAATTTAAGTTTAAGGTCGGCCTTCTCTTTGCCCCAGCCTTTATCTGCTTTTTCTTGTATTGACATATGTTTTAGTTTATAAATTATTTCAAAAATGATCTGTAAAGTTGCACCAGCTTATTCCGGAAACCGTTACACAACTATGCAAATAAGTTGCATCATTCATACATATCTGTTAAGCTTGTTCATTTTCTTCTTTCTTTTGTTCAGTCAGCTCGGAATATTCTTTTGAAAGCTGCGTTATCTCCTTCTCTGTTTTTTTCTCCAGGTCGATAACCAGGTTACTCGCCGGTTCATGTGATGATACAAGTTCATTCACTTTTAAATGAAGTGAAGCGGAGAAGCGATTAAAGGTTTTTTGGATGATAAATAAACTCAGGAAGGTAACTCCCAGGATAACATCCCCGATAGCTGCATGAATATCTTGCTGGTAAAACTGTTTGTTGCAGAGCCAGAAAATGACCAGGCATAAGGCGAGGATAAATGTGAGGGAATTGCCGAGTATAGCAATAGCAACCGAGGCCAGTTTTTCAAACCTTCTTTCTGTATGCCGGTATATATTTTTCATGGGTGTTAATTAAAGATCTCATAGAAAACAGCAAGTTTTCAATTCCTGTAAACCGGTGGAATTAGTTTGCTGGCACCCGGTATCGTATCAACAATAAGGTCCTTGAAGGAATTATATGATCCACATGTAACCGGGTTGAGCAATTGGGCTAATTCTTTTTATATACGAACTCCTTTTAAAGAATCCAGTATACCAAATGCCCTCAGGAGCCAAATAATTATAATTATCACCACTACTATGTTGAGGATGTTTTTGATCTTGCGATCCATTGGGATATAGTTGTTTATCAACCAGAGAATAATACCGGCGACAATCAATACAACTAAAATGGTAAGTAAAGGCATAATAATGATTTTAAAATTGATAAAATAAAAAATGAATGATGTGTTAATTAAGGAATAAAGATGAGCTTCCTGATCTTGTTAACGTTACACAAACCTGTAAATAAATTACATAATTCATATGTTTTAATGGTTTTCGGAAAATTTGATATCCTGCAGGTAAGAATTATGTAAATTTTTATTCGGATTATATAACAATAACAGGTACAAAAGAACACATCTTTATACCGGCTAAAAATTATACTTATGACTATTACTACTTTATTTTCCGTAATTATTATGGTACCACTTATTATTATCTTCTTATTTCGCCGGTTCTTCCAGAATAAAAAGAATGTACCGGGTGAATTATTTACTGAAGCACTGCGAAATGAAAACAGCGGGTATTTTGAAACGGCGATAATGAAGTATGAAAGAGCTTTGGATGAAGTTAAAAAAAACCGGTTCGGGGATAACAGCCTGAAAAGTAAAATTATTGAGAAGCTTAAAGTATTGCATACGGTTATTGAATATAAAAACGGGTTTCATTTTGAGAGGCAGGATGCCTGATACGTATGCGGTTATTAACTGAATAATCTTTTTCTCATATAGCAGTTGGTTTTGGTTAAAGCCCCCCGATTATTCGGGGGGCTTTTTTAGGTAATGCTAAAAAAAAAGAAAAGATAAAAAGAAAATGAAGTGCGGGCAGTAAATAATACGTGAGTAAAAAGTAAATTTTAATTTCCCGTTCCGGCATTTGTATTTTCGTACAGACCCGGCTCCTGGCTTATCTTGTCCTTTGTATCCTGCAAACGCTGAAGCAATTGTTGCGTCTCTGTATCTTCTGTTTCAGCAGCGTTATTGATCCTGGCAGAACTTCGAACCCTGGTACGCAAGCCGGACCGCAGGGCAAATATGGCGATCAAAAGAAACAATGCTATTCTTAAAATATCTTTGGCGATCATTTTTGAAGACTATATTATGGATGTTCGGGGCTCCTGTAATTAGTAAGATGTGATCTGTTAATTACAGGTAAAATTGAAAATATTTATGTATGCAAGTGTTATACAATCATGTAAATAAATTACACAATTCATACATCCTCGAGAGAGATGCGTCTTTTGGTCTTAAGTTTCCTGAAGAACGATGGTGTTAACCCGGTAATTTTCTTGAATTGGCTGGATAAATGAGCCACACTGCTGTAATTAAGTTTCCAGGCGATTTCTGTAAGGTTGAGTTCATCATAAATGATCAACTCTTTTGCCCGTTCAATTTTGTGGATGATAATATAGTGCTCGATCGTAGTACCCGTGGCTTCTGAAAAAAGGTTAGCAAGATAAGTATAGTTATGGTTGAGTTTCTTGCCGATATAATCAGAATTTTTGGTCCTGGGAAATTCGTCTTCATAATGTACCATCTCCACAATGACATTTTTTATTTTTTCGATCAGCTGGGCTTTTTTATCATCCATGAGCTCAAGCCCCGATCTCATTAAAGCGGTCTTTAACTGGTCAAGTTGCTCAGGAGTAATATTTTCTTCGATGTCCACTTCGCCTAATTCCACCATCCTGTAGTGCAATCCTAATTTATCCAATTCTGCTTTTACTACCATTTTGCAGCGAATGCTTACCATGTATTTGATATAAAGTTTCAATTTATCTTATGCTAATGATATAAAATTTAGTGGCTAATACTTTATTGAAGATAAATAATTTATTGTTCATCTTCCCCGTCCTGTCAGGTCAGCAAAACAGGTAGTTAGTTTTTTCTTTCATGCCTCCTCCTTACTATGCATAATTACGTAGCCCGGGCTAAATTGATTTGGTATAAATCAAGATCAACAGGTTTTTATTTTGTAATCAGAGCGTAACTGGACTTCCTTTATAAAAGCGATCCTCATCCGGGAAACTACTGTTAACCCGAAATATTAAAAAGGTCATTATGAACCCCCAAAACATCAACCAGGAAATCCTTCTTTTCATCGGTACCAGCTTTGCCAACCGTAAACTCTGTGATACTGAAAATAAGGAAGCCAGATCCATAACAACTCATGAAAAACTGGAGAATGCCTGCTGGGATGGCTTGCTGGGCGAACTGCTGCCTGACCTGGCTGGCGCTACCCGTTCAAAAGCCGAAGGTATTATCTGGAAGATCATTACTGCAGATAATTTTCTTTGTATCAACATGGGTGCATACAATAAACCGGTGATGGGTGAGTCGTCTATTGACCCTTATTGTTTTATAACATCGCTGAATATTAATTGATCAATATCCTGTAAAATCAAAAAATCCTATGCTTACTGCCTTAACTGTTTTATTGATCCGCCAGTATAAGTTGGCCGGAAGCCGGCAGGAGTTTTTTAAATGGCTGTTTCAAAGTATCCAGCTTTATGCTTTCAGGGCAGTCCGCCTGGCCATGGCATTCCTGCTCATTGTTACTATATTAAAAGCCTGAGGGATCTTCTCATTGCAGATGGGATAAACAGGTAGCAAGACTTTCCTTCCAGTCCTTCAATTTAATACCAAAAACCTGTTGAATTTTTGTTTTATCAAGTGCCGAATAAGCCGGTCGCTTTGCAGGAGTTGGATATTGTGATGTGGAAATGGGATTAATTTTACAGTTACTTCCGGTTAATTCTTTTATTGCAATGGCAAGATCATACCAGCTGATGATCCCTTCGTTGCTGAAATGGAAAATACCGTGAGTCGTGAGTCGTGAGCCTGCCTGTCCGGTAGGCAGGTCGTGAGTGGGAAGAGTCGCTATAATTTGTATTATCGTTTCTGCAAGGTCAAAGGCGTAAGTAGGTGAGCCAAATTGATCGTTCACCACATTGATCTCTTCTTTTTCTTGCAAAAGTTTCAACATCGTCCTCACAAAGTTTTTTCCAAACTCCGAATACACCCAGGATGTGCGGATGATGATCGAATCCGGATTAAATTGCATGGCCTGCTTCTCTCCTTCTAATTTGCTGGCGCCATACACAGATTGTGGATTGGTAGCTGAATCTTCTTTGTATGGAACAGTTGCTGTTCCGTCAAAAACATAATCGGTGGAGATATGTATGAACCTGCATTGATGCTCTTTACAAATAGCTGCCAGCACACCCACTGCTTCAGCATTGATCTGGAATGCCCTGTCCTTTTCCTGTTCTGCCCGGTCGACAGCGGTGTAAGCTGCACAATTAATTAAATATTGTGGCTGATACGTATTAAAGTAATGCCTGGCCGTTTCAAAATGATGAATGGGCAGATCTTCTTTTGATAAAAAAATGAATTCGAATTGCGGGAACGATGCAGATATTTTTTTAAGTTCTTTTCCTAACTGACCATTAGAACCGGTTACCAGTATCTTGCCCCCATCCCCGCCGGCCGGCGGGGTGTTTTGAGTTTCACCCATTTAAAAGATGTTTATGAATAGACAAAAGTATTAGTGCAATCTTTTAATAATGGAAGCTGTTTGTCTTTATCAGATATAATTGCATCTTTAGCAGGTACCTGCCAGTCAATATTCAGTGCAGGATCGTTATAAATGATCCCGGACTCGCTTTCCTTGTTATAAAACCCGTCACATTTATACAATACTTCGGCTTTTGCACTCAGCACAGAAAATCCGTGTGCAAATCCTTTTGGAATAAATAATTGTCTTTTGTTCTTTGCCGAAAGCACTTTACAGTAACTCTTGCCGAAAGTTGGCGAGCCTTTGCGGATATCAACTACCGCATCCAAAATTTTTCCTCTTAACACCCGTATCAATTTCGATTGTGCAAAAGGAGGAAGCTGGTAATGAAGCCCTCTTATTACCCCATAGCCGGAAGAAGACTGGTTATCCTGTACCCAACGAAAATCAATACCGGCTTCCCTGAATATTTTTTCATTATAGGATTCAAAAAAATAACCACGACTGTCTTCAAACACATTAGGTTCAAAAACCAGTAAGCCGGGAATATCAGTTTTATGAAATGGCATATTATAAACTCCAGTAAGTTCTGTTGGTAATTTTATTTCTGTAGATCCCTTTCAGGTCGGCCACGAGGCCATGTGATTTGGTGATACCTGCAAAATAATCGTCATCATGCTCCAGGTAATCTTTATGCGGCACTGTAATAATGACTGCATCATAATCATTCCCGGTTTTTTCTGCAAGGCCAAATCCATATTCATGCTTCAGTTCATCCGAATCCGCATGCGGATCTTCCACATCAACATTCACATAATATGACTTCAGCGCTTTTACAACATCTGCCACTTTTGAATTACGGATATCACTTACATTCTCTTTGAACGTAGCCCCTTTCACCAATACTTTCGCCGACTTTACATCACCTGAATTTTTTATGATATGCTGCACCACTTTTTTGGCAACATACTTGGCCATATTATCATTAATGTTGCGGCCGGCTAAAATAACTTCTGCATCATAACCCAGTTCGCTGGCTTTATAAGTAAGATAATAGGGATCAACGCCGATACAATGCCCGCCGACAAGACCCGGTTGAAATTTTAAAAAATTCCATTTGGTACCGGCCGCTTCCAGCACTTCGAATGTATTGATACCCATCATTCCAAAAATAATAGATAGTTCATTCATCAGCGCAATGTTCAGGTCCCGCTGTGTGTTCTCGATGATCTTTGCAGCTTCGGCCACTTTGATGCAGGAAGCCCTGTGTACTCCTGCCGCTACAACCAGTTCATAGACTTTCGCAATTTCGTCCAGCGATCCTGCATCACATCCTGAGACCACTTTGATGATCTTAGCCAGTGTATGTGTTTTATCACCCGGGTTAATTCTTTCGGGTGAATACCCGGATTTAAAATCGGTCACATTTTTTAACCCTGATAATTTTTCAATCACCGGCAGGCAATCTTCTTCGGTGCAACCGGGATATACTGTTGATTCGAATACAACATAGTCTCCTTTCTTGATCACTTTACCGATCGTCTCTGAAGCTTTAATAACCGGTACAAGATCCGGCACATTATGTTCATCAACGGGTGTGGGAACGGCCACGATAAAGAATCTTGCTTCTCGTAATACATCCAGTGAATCTGTAAAAAGAATATCACATCCTTCAAAATCATTTTTCTCCATTTCATTGCTCGGGTCAATGCCCTGCTTCATCATCTCCACTCTTTTTGGATTGATGTCAAACCCAATCACAGATATCTTCCGGGCAAATTCCAGTGCGATCGGCAATCCTACATAACCTAAACCGATGACAGCCAGCTTTGCCTTCTTATCAACTAATTCTTTGTACATATATTTGATTTAAAGATGTGTCAGACGCTCTGCGAGACTTCTGACAGCTCATATTATTTTTATACTTGCTTTAAACATGTGTCAGACGCTCTGCGAGACGTCAGACACCTCCTGTTATTTTTGGCTTATAAATTCTTTGGGCAGTTTGGATAATTCCTCTTTCGGCAACGACTTAAAATAATCATAGGTGATCTTCAACCCTTCTTTACGATCCACTTTTGGTTCCCAACCTAAAATTGTTTTTGCTTTGGTGATATCAGGCTGTCTTTGTTTCGGATCATCTACCGGCAAGGGCTTGTAAACGATCTTTACTTTATTACCCGTCAAAGCCAGAATTTCTTCAGCAAATTCTTTCAGCGAAATTTCATTAGGATTGCCGATGTTCACGGGCATGATATAATCACTCAGCAATAATTTATAAATACCATCGATCAGGTCATCCACATAACAAAAACTTCGGGTCTGCGATCCATCACCAAACACAGTCAGGTCTTCGCCACGCAAAGCCTGCCCGATAAATGCCGGCAGTGCTCTACCGTCGTTGAGCCGCATTCTCGGACCATAGGTATTAAATATTCTTACGATCCTTGTATCCACTCTATGAAACGTATGATAAGCCATGGTAATGGATTCCATATAACGTTTGGCTTCATCATAAACACCTCTTGGACCAACCGGGTTTACATTGCCCCAATACTCTTCCGTTTGCGGATGCACCTGCGGGTCGCCATATACTTCACTGGTGCTTGCTACCAGCATCCTTGCTCCTTTTGCTTTGGCAAGACCCAGGCAATTATGCGTACCCATCGCTCCTACTTTCAAGGTCTGAATAGGGATCTTTAAATAATCGATCGGGCTTGCAGGTGAAGCGAAGTGAAGGATATAATCCAGGGGACCAGGTATATTAATGAACTTGGTAACATCATGATGATAGAATTCGAACTGCTCCAGTTTAAATAAATCCTGAATATTTTTCAGGTCACCGGTGATGAGGTTATCCATACCAAAGACATGGTAACCTTCTTTGACAAAGCGGTCACAAAGATGTGAACCCAGGAACCCGGCTGCCCCGGTTATTAATACCCGTTTGCGTTGCATAGCTTTTAATTTACAATGGCCCTTCCTACACTTTCATAATGAAAACCAAGTTCCCTGATCGCGGCTAATTCAAAAAGATTCCGCCCGTCGAAGATAACTTTGTTTTTCAGGCGGGTTACTATTTTTAAAAAATCAGGCGTACGGAATTCATTCCATTCTGTTGCAATGATCAGCGCATCCGCATCTTTTAGTGCATCATACTGGTTGGCCGCATAGCTGATCTTATCTCCAATAAGGTTCTTTACATTTTGCATTCCTTCGGGATCGAAAGCACATACGGTAGCTCCTGCAGCTATCAATGCATCGATCATATATAAAGCCGGCGCTTCTCTTACATCGTCTGTATTAGGTTTGAAGGCGAGTCCCCATAAAGCAAAGTGTTTTCCTGTCAGGCTATTGTTGTCCGAATGGACTCCTTTGGAGAAATATTTTTTTATGCCGGGGATCAAATGCAGCTTCTGGTCCTGGTTCACTCTCATCACTGCATTCAATATTTCAAAATCATAGTTTGCTTCTTTGGCTGATCTGACCAATGCCTGCACATCTTTCGGGAAACAACTGCCACCATAACCGATGCCGGGGAATAAAAATCTTTTCCCGATCCGCTCATCACTACCGATACCCCGCCTGATCATATCCACATCGGCACCTAGTTTTTCGCAAAGCCTTGCTATCTCATTCATGAATGAGATCTTGGCGGCCAAAAAAGAATTGGCTGCGTATTTGGTCAGCTCTGCTGAACGTTCATCCATGAATATCACCGGGTTTCCCTGGCGAACAAAGGGACCATAGAGATCACTCATTAGTTTTCTTGCTCTTTCGGATACAGTTCCGATCACCACCCTGTCGGGTTTCATAAAATCTTCTACGGCCACTCCCTCTCTTAGAAATTCAGGATTCGAAACCACATCAAACTCCCCTTTATAATTTTTTGCAATGGCATGATGTACTTTCCCGGCTGTACCCACCGGCACGGTGCTTTTATCAACGATCACTTTATAATCTGTCAATACCTTTCCCAATTCATCAGCGACCCCCAAAATATATTTCAGGTCAGCAGAACCATCTTCCCCGGGCGGAGTTGGTAAAGCCAGGAAAATAATTGCAGCATCTTTTACACCTTCTGCAAGATTGGTTGTAAAACGCAAACGATCTTCTTTCAGGTTGCGCAGGAAAAGTTTTTCCAGGCCCGGCTCATAAATAGTTATCTCAGCATTTTTTAATTTGCTGACCTTGCTGGCATCGATATCTACACAGGTAACATCGTTTCCCGTTTCGGCAAAACAAGTGCCTGTAACCAATCCAACATAACCTGTTCCAACTACTGTTATTTTCATTGCAGGATTTATTTATTTACAAATTCCAAAACTTTCTTAGTAATAAAATCCAATTGCTCTTCATCCAGTTCCGTATGAATCGGCAGGGAAATAACCCGTTCGGTAAGCCAATCCGTTACCGGCATTACCTGCGATGCCACATTGAATTCTTCAAACATTTTTTGCTTATGCCCCGGCACCGGGTAATAGATCATCGAAGGTATATTGTTGTCCGCCAAATATTGATTCAGCTTGTTCCGGTCAACTCCTTCAAGTATTAATGTATACTGGTGAAAAGCATGATCGGAATAAACAGCCCTGAAGGGTGTTTTAATTTTTGAGTTACCAGCAAAGGCGCTGTCATAAAAATCAGCCGCTTTTCTCCTGGCTGCAATGTATTCATCAAGGTGTTTCAGTTTTATATTCAGGATCGCAGCTTGCAGGGTATCAAGCCGGCTGTTGCATCCAACCACATCATGATAATAACGTTTGCTTTGCCCGTGATTGGCGATCATTTTCATTTTTGCGGCCAGTCCATCATCGTTGGTAAAAATAGCTCCCCCGTCACCGAATGCTCCCAGGTTTTTTGACGGATAAAATGAAGTAGTACCGATCTGTCCAATGGTACCTGTTTTCTTTTTTGAACCATCCGAAAAAGTATAATCGCAACCAATGGCCTGGGCATTATCTTCTATCACATACAGGTTATTTTTTTTGGCAATAGCCATGATCGGCTCCATGGGCGCAGCATGCCCGTATAGATGAACAGGAACGATGGCTTTTGTTTTGGGACCGATGGCTTTTTCCAATGCAGCCGCATCCATGCAGAATGTTTGGGCATCCACTTCCACGAATACCGGTTTCAGTCTTAGCAATGCGATCACTTCGGTAGTAGCGATATATGTAAAAGAAGGTGTAATTACTTCATCACCGGGTTGCAGGTCTAAGGCCATCATGGCAATTTGCAAGGCATCGGTACCATTAGCACATGGAATGCTATGCTTAACGCCTAGATAAGAGGAAAGATCAGTTGCAAATTCCTGTACAGGCTTGCCGTTGATAAAGGCAGTACTCTCCATTACATCGATGACGGCTTTATCCACTTCGGGTTTTATTTTATGATACTGAGTTCTGGTGTCAACCATCTGGATGGGGCGCATCAGGAAAGGATCTTTAGTTGGAAAAGTATTTAAAGGTCATATGGGTCATATAAGTTATATGGGTCAAATGAGAATATACTTTAAAATCGAACAGGCAATTGTTGAGCGGCGAAGCTGACTTATTTGACCTATTTGACTTATTTGACTACTTTGACTTTCGAGTCGCAAAAATAGTAAAATACAGGTAGTTTACCCGATTGCTTTTACATTTGCTGCTAAGTTAAAAACAAGCATTTGACAGTTTTCCTGTACAACATTTTCCTGATCATTTACCGGATCGCAGTCCGCATTGCATCCACCTGGAGTAAAAAAGCCCGGCTGTGGCTGGAAGGAAGAAAAAATATTTTTGACAAAATAATTTCAGCGACAAAGACCAATCATGGAAAGATCATCTGGATGCATTGCTCTTCTCTTGGAGAGTTCGAACAGGGCCGGCCCTTGCTTGAAAAAATGAAAATTGAATACCCCGGTATTCATATCCTCCTTACATTTTTTTCCCCTTCAGGTTATGAAGCCCAAAAAAATTACAAAGGAGCGGACTGGGTTTTTTACCTGCCGATGGACTCGCCGGCTAATGCAAAGAAGTTCGTTACTATTATAAACCCACGAATGGCAATTATTGTAAAATACGATTACTGGTATTATTATGTCAAAGCAATAAAAGAAAAAGGCATACCTCTTTTGCTTATCTCGGCCTTATTTTCTCAAGACACGGCTTTTTTTAAATGGTATGGCCGGCTTCAACGGAAAATGCTGCGCTGCTTCACACATTTCTTTGTGCAGAACGATGAATCAAAAAAATTGCTTGGTAGTCTTGGTTATTCCAATGTTACAGTGGCCGGTGATACCCGCTTCGACCGGGTGATCGAGATAGCTGAACAATGGGAACCCATTCCTGCCATAGAACAATTTATTGGCAATAGCAAAGCAATTGTCGCCGGCAGCACCTGGCCGGAAGATGAAGAAGTATTGCAAAAAGTATTTGCTTCTTTGCCTGACAAATCACTGAAACTGATCATCGCCCCGCATGATATCAGTGAAAAAAATATCGGCTCTATTAAAGAACTTTTCCCTAAGGCTATTTTGTTCTCCGAACTAAAAACCGGTAACCTGCCTACCGGACAGGCAGGCCAGCAACCAGTAACCAGTAACTGCCTCATCATCGACAATATCGGAATGCTTTCCCGGCTATATAAATATGGCTACGTTACTTATGTGGGCGGGGGTCTGCGAACTATGGGAGTACATAATGTACTGGAAGCAGCCGTGTATCATAGAATTGTTCTTTTTGGCGACTATTTCAGAAAATATACCGAGGCGGTTGAATTAGTGTTATCAGCAGGTGGAATACCCTTTACCGATGTAAAAAGAGATGGAATGATGCTTAAAGAATTAATTGAAGCATTGCTTGCCAACAATGAAGAATATAATTACAGGAGTAAAGCAGCAGGCGACTTTGTACAATCAAACAAAGGCGCTACGCAGAAGATCCTACAATATATTCAGGAAAAACGTCTTTTAACCAGCTGATCAAAGTGCTGAACTGAAACAAGATCCTTACTCCATCCCAGTTTTGTTTTCAGTTCCCTGCTTATCCAATATTCTGCCTCTGCATAAATATTAAAACTGTTGATGGTTTTGATACTACGTTCATACATATTCTCATCACCCCTGAAAAGTTCATTGATAAAAAGAAACCGGTCATTGATGCCAACAGCTTTGCGAAGGTCTTTTACGGGGGTTTCCTTGAATACCTCTATAAGTTCTGTTTTCCCCTGTTTTAATTTATCGTTCAATGATTCTGCCTGGGCCGTGGCATCATTGACTTCTTTTCCGTGCTCTCTGGACTGATGGGATAAAGTAGGTATTTCCGTCATCGGGTCAAAAACCATATCCAGTTGCCCGTTTCTCTGCACCACTGAAAGAGTACCATTATCCACCAGGATCGTTTCTTTAACCTCCGTGGTTTCTTGTACCTCCTGCACCGCTTTCTCCATAACCTTTGGAGCATATTTTTCATAGCCGGCCGCCACACCTACTACATTGCTGATAGGAAGAACCACCGCCACTTTTGCGGTGCCAAGGCTTTGCTGGGTATTTGACTTGAGTTTGGTCAGTTCAAACTGTATTAACTGTACAGTGCCCAGCAAGAGGGCCGGGTCAGCATTTTGCTGAAACTGCTCATTTAATTTGCTGATGAGGGATTCTATTCGTTCCATTCTGTATTTTTGATCGCTGATGAATATTGGGCGTTTGGTTTGTATAAATTGATTAACGTAATCAGTGTTCCTAAAATTACAAACACTTTGCCAATAAACTCAGTATCTATTTCATAAACGAAATCTTAACAATGTTTATTGAACCCAACACCAGCGGCCAACGCCGCGGAAGCATAGAAGTGATTTGCGGCTCCATGTTCAGCGGCAAGACCGAAGAACTCATCCGCCGGCTCAAAAGAGTGAAGATCGCCAACCTGAAAGTGGAGATATTCAAACCTGCTATTGACACCCGCTATGATGAAGTGAAGATCGTATCTCATGATTCCACGGCCATTCAATCCACCCCGGTTGACAATTCACAGAAAATATTACTGATGGCAGGAGATGTGGAGGTGATCGGGATCGATGAGGCCCAGTTCTTTGACAGCGAAATAGCTAATGTATGCGATGAACTGGCTTTCCGCGGCATGCGGGTCATTGTAGCCGGGCTGGATATGGATTACCTCGGTAATCCATTTGGACAAATGCCTTATATCATGGCAAAGGCCGACTATGTGACCAAGCTGCATGCTATTTGTATGAAATGCGGGAATATGGCCAATTACTCTTACCGGAAAGTATCCAATGATGAGCAGGTATTGCTGGGCGCTAAGGATGCATATGAACCGAGGTGCAGGAATTGCTATAACGAGAAATAAAGAATAAGAAATAAGAAATTAGAAATAAAGAATAAGGAAGTATGTCCTAACCCATTTGACCTATTTGACTCATTTGACCTATATGACCTGAATGTGAGCAGGAACCATCAACTACCTCGCTTTACCTTTTATTTTTGTTATCATCTTTATTGATGAGCTCTTTCCACTTTCATTGATCGTCATTGTCATGTCCTGGTCAGCATTCACCACCAGTCCCAACCGGCTATCTACAACAATAGTTCCTTTGATCAGGCCGCTAATTTTCTCATTTCCTTCACCGGGTTCCACTTGGGTTCTTTCCGTCAGCGTAACTATATCTCCTTCGATATCGGTCACTTTATAAGTTGAAGTATAGTTGCCTCCTATTTCTCCTTTCACCACGGAATTTTTTTGCCAGCTATCGCCAACCTTAACTTCCCTATTGGGAAAAATATAGAACACTCTCTCCAATTGGCTTTTTGTTTTTTCTGAATTGAATTGCTGACTGAACCTTTGTTTCATTTCCTGGCTTTGTTTTTCATCCAAAGACAATGAATCAACGATCGCATTCGTCATATTCTCAAAGCCGGCCAGTTCTTTTATCTTACCTTCTGCATCCACTTTCATAATAAATTTTTGCCCCTTGATCGCACCGAATATACTATTCAGCAATTTCATCGGGTCCTTGCCACCCACCGATTTACCCAGGTTGGGCAGGGGTTTATCCGTATCAATGTCCAGGAACAAGCCGCCAATTTCCATTTTCAACCTGAACCTGTCAATTGCCGTGTTAATGGTCTTGACCTGGCCATCGTCATCCGTCACATCCATGGAGTAATAAGCGGAAAGGTCGATCTGTGTTGTTTTGCCGTTGCTCTCCTTGTCCGTATTGCTGATCATTTCATAATCATAACCTTTCCCTTTTTCAAAATTGAATTTCAGCATTTTTGATGTGGAAGAAGCTTTGCCGGTAGTTTGACATGACTGAATAACTATAGTACTAATGATCGCAAGAACTATTATCAGCAGAGGACTTATTTTTTTCATTTCAGGTGTATTGTAAAGGGCAAATTAGAATATTAAAACGAGACAGAAACCCGTTTTAGCAGTATTTTCGCATAAACCTGTTTTATCAGTTCAGCCCGCCACATATTCACACTTTTTAAAAAAGACCTCCTGCTTGAAGTCAGGCAACAGTATAGTTTTTATGGCATCCTGTTATATATAGGTTCCACCATCTTTGTTCTTTTCATGGCGATGAATGAACCCGAAAGCAAAGTATGGAACGGTTTGTTCTGGGTTATCCAGTTATTTATCTGCATCAATGCCGTTGCCAAAAGTTTTTTGCAGGAAAACCGCGGCCGCATGCTTTATTTTTATTCCATAGCCAGCCCCGCAGATTTTGTATTAGCCAAATTACTATTCAACTCATTGCTGATGCTGGTGATGAGTTTACTAAGCCTTTTTCTTTTTACACTTTTTCTCGGTAACCCGATCCAAAAAGCCGGACCATTCATCGGGCTCGTCTTACTCGGCGGATGGAGCTTAAGCCTTGTTTTTACTTTTTTAGCCGCTATTGCCGCAAAAGCCCAACAAAATGCAGCTATCATGGCGGTACTTGGTTTTCCGCTGATCATTCCCCAGTTATTATTATTAATGCGTTTGTCCAATGCAGCTTTTGCCCCGTTACTAACCATCCCGCTAAACACCATTCTATTATTAGTGGCGCTTGATCTCATGGTGATACTGCTTGCTGTCATTCTTTTTCCATTTCTCTGGAAAGACTAAAGAATGTCGAATAGCAAAGTCTAAACTTTCTCATTCCTTATTTTCTTGGCCCCCTATCCCAGCCCGACCTTCGGTCCCAACCTACGGTTGTCCGCAAGGGGGAAAGGAGTGCTGACGTAGCACAATTAATTTTTCGTTCTTTAAGAGCTTTCGTACTTTTTCATTTTTTATTTTTCATCCCTTATTTCTCATTTCTTATTTCTTATTCTATATTCAGTTTTCCCCTTATTTTTGCCCTCTTTCTGGACCATTGACAGTTGAAAAAAACTATATGCACAAGTCCTGGTGGAAGATGACAGCTGTCGCCTTGCTGCTTTACACGGTTATCGGTGGTTTTTTATTGGATGTGCCTCAGCTGCCTGCCCTGGAAGAAACGATCCGCAATCTCTATTTCCATGTTTGCATGTGGTTTGGCATGATGATATTATTTACGGTATCTCTTGTTAATTCCATCCGCTACCTCCGCAATTTCAATATGAAATATGATATCTATGCCCGGCATTATGCCACCGTAGGGATCGTATTTGGCATATTGGGATATTCCACCGGCGCCATCTGGATGAGTTATACCTGGGCCGATCCGAATAACCCGGCTTTTGATTCTTTCAGCGCTATTGCCAGAGAACCGAAACTGATCGGGGCAGCTATCGCCCTGCTTATTTATTTTGCCTACATGGTGCTGCGTGATTCCATTAATGATATGGACAAAAAAGCAAGGATAAGTTCTGTCTATAATATTTTTGCTTATGCTATGTTATTCCCTTCCATCTGGATCATACCAAGAATATTACCAAGCCTGCACCCGGGACAAACGGGTAACCCGGCGCTGGATATGAAAGATATTGATAACAGGATGCGACTGGTCTTTTACCCGGCAGTGATCGGCTGGACATTATTAGGCGTATGGATCACTACCCTGAAAATACGGTTGAGTTTATTAAAAGAAAAAAAGATGATGTCATGATGAATATTAAAAGAATATCTTCTTTGCTCGCAGTCCTGCTGGTTTCTTTCATCGGCTTTGCGCAGGATGAAAACCCCGATAGCTATCGGGGGAAGATGGCTGATGTGATGCGGAGCAATGGAAGGATCTATGTAGTTGTGGCTGTTGTATTGACCATATTGATCGGTCTTATTCTTTATGTGTTTCGCTTAGACCGGAAGATGACCAAACTTGAAAAAGAAACTAAAAGCTAAAGGCTAACAGCTAATGGCTAATAGCTAATAGCTAACTTTAAATAAAAATTGAATTTATGTCAGACAAACAGTATAGCTTTTTTGGCGCTGTTGAAAGAAGTTTCGATAAAGCCGCCAAGTTCACCAAATGGGATAAAGGTGTTCTCGAACAGATCAAAGAATGTAACGCTGTTTATCAAATGCGTTTCCCCTTAAAAAGAGATGACGGGACCATTGAAGTAATTGAAGCCTATCGTGTACAGCATTCGCATCATAAAACGCCCTGCAAAGGAGGTATCCGTTTTGCTGCCGAGGTAAACCAGGATGAAGTAATGGCCCTTGCTGCATTGATGACTTACAAGTGTGCCATTGTAAATGTTCCTTTTGGTGGTGGCAAAGGTGGTATCAAGATCAACCCAAGAAAATATTCCCCCTACGAACTGGAAAAGATCACCAGGCGTTATACTGCTGAATTAATAAAAAAGAATTTTATTGGACCCGGCACGGATGTACCTGCGCCTGACTATGGAACAGGTGAAAGAGAAATGGCATGGATACTGGATACTTATTCTGCCATGCACCCGGGCGAGATCGATGCAGCCGGTTGTGTTACGGGTAAGCCGGTAACACAGGGTGGAGTTCGTGGGCGCCGCGAAGCAACAGGTCTTGGTGTTTTCTTTGGCCTGCGTGAAGTATGCAATATGCCGGATGTAATGAAGAAACTTGGATTGACAACCGGGGTGGAAGGTAAAAGAGTAGCCGTGCAGGGTTTGGGTAATGTGGGTTATCATAGCGCCAAATTTTTCCAGGATGCAGGTGCGATCATTATTGGTTTGTCAGAACATGACGGAGCCGTTTACAATGAGAAAGGTCTTGATGTGGATGATGTATTTAATTTCCGTAAAACAACCGGCAGTATAGTG
>DATHDV010000225.1:0-17490 GCA_035318845.1 Chitinophagaceae bacterium | reverse complement strand
CGCAGGCCATTAAAGCCGGGCACCCGGTTGAGTTGTCTGCTATTACTTCCATTGCAAAAACACTCGGCGCACCTTCAGTATCGGCCCGGACCTTAGCATTGGCAAAGGAACACCTGGAAGAAGTGATCGTTGTTCCGGATGAAGAAGCGGTGAAAGAGCTGCAATTTATTTTGGAACGATTAAAAATATTAACGGAGCCGGCGGCTTCCTGCACACTGGCTGCGGCTTTGCGGTTAAAAGATCAATTCAACAGCAATAACAATTTAGTGCTGGTCTTTTGTGGGGGAAATCTTTCGCTGGCGGACCTGTGTAAATATGTTAGCAAAAAATGAGATGAAGTTAGTTGTAGTTATTAAAAAGCTTAAGAACAAAAAGACTAACATTTTTTCCCGGCGGGATATATTCATTAAAAAGATTCAGGGCAAACTCATTCTTCATAAACCTTTTTTCCAAATTCTCCCATACGGCTGACCATACAAGGTCTTTTTTCTCCAACAGGGTCCTGTTGATCTCTTCGATCACGGGGTCATTGATACATTTCGATCCTGTTTTTTTTGTAACGATTATTTGAGCGTCCGGGTTGATATTGGCAACACTGATGATGCTGTTGTAACCGCCGCAGGAACCCAGCAGGGCCAGCTTAACAGAAGGTTGCATTCTTTTTAAGGTATTGCTGAGATGATAACTATGCCCGCGATGAATAAGAATGCCGGGCTTCAATGATTCTTTTTCCAAATAATAATTTAAAGAATCCTGTGCCTGTATATCCAACTCCTGTTTGGTATCCAGTGGAAGGTTTGCATAAATGATAAGGGGCTGATCTGACACTGAACGTATCGTTACCCAAAAATTATTTTTAGAGACCTTCCAGGCTTTGCTGTCTTTAAAAAGAGCAAGAAAATTATTAAAAGAAGCGACGCCGTCTTCATCGCCGTAAAACATAACCAATTCGATGATCTCAGCATTCTTATTTTGAATGGCATTTCGTTTTAATAACTCATAGTTACCCACTTGTTCCCATAGTTTATTGCCAGGATCTTTTTCATTGACCAGTTCATATACCTGCGTTAATATGCTGTATAAGCGTATCCCGAAAAACAAATGCTTCTCCCGGCAACGCTCCAGGTTTGACCTCAGCTCATCCCGGATCAGTTCGTTAATGCCGGCAGCATTCATCAAACAGGTAAAAGAATCAGCTATATCCATCGCTTTTTCCAGTCCTGTATTTGTATCGGTTTCTATTCCTGAAATAAAACGTTCCAATAATTTGGCTGCTCCTGTTTGTGGCAACCTGTTCAAAAAATCGCCCAGCGTATTATAATTTGCTGCCATCCTCATGAATACCCTGAAATTGTCATACTGAACGATTTGGAATATTGAATCCACCGGGTGATCTTTTAACTGTTCCATCAACCGGCGATACAAACCCAGGTAACTTGAAGTATATAATTCATCTTCGCAACTGGTTAAAATGTAATAGAGATCTTCCGGGCGAAGACCTTTTACAGATGCAAAACGTATATTGTCTGCTGAACTATGAAGTTCATTGATGGAGTTTACATAAAAAGAAAGAGATTTTTGTTTTATTCCTTTGCGCAGGGATGAATGAAAAAGAAAAGCGGGATCTCCATGCTCTGCCAATTCGTTTTTTATTGTATTAACGAGTAATTGAAAATAGCCGGTAACATCCATTCTTTTTTCAAGTATCTGATCGGCTGTTATTTTTTTTTCTGCAAGCGGCACCAAAAAAGGCATTAATTCAGACGCAAACTTATTTTCTGAAATGGATACTATTTCCTGCAGGTAAATAGTATGGGTATTATCCCGGAAACGGTCTTTATGCCGGGCAAGATAAGAGGATGCCTTCACCGGGTCATGGTCCGCTGCCCTGTTCACTAATGAATCAGCAAAACGGAACCTGGGTTTATTTTCCAGGAATTGAATGATATGCTGGGGAGATGAAGAAGCTATCAATTTATAAACAGCGATATCATCCAGTAACCCGGATTCATTATACTGCCAGAAAGCATTAGCCAATAACCGGGTTTGCTGAGGACCAAGGGGCACCAATACATCCGTGACAGAAGTATGGTAAAGCAAAGCTTTCAAAAGACTTTTATAAGATCCGAGTGCATCAGGGATATCGGAGGGCTTGAATTTTTGCTGTTCAATATTTTCACCAAGATATTTTAAAAAATAAACAAGGCTTTTCAGCGCCTTCTCTTTTTCGGGATCGGTCAAAGAAATACCGGACATAATAAATAAGCGGATGCTTTCTGTTTCCGACTCAATATACCCGGTAAGGCTATCCATCATGCCGGGAGCAAATGAAGTTTTATCCAGGTGGCCAAGAAATCTTTCCTGTTCTTCTTTCAGAAGTATCAGGGTTGCAGAAGTTTTATTCAGATGTGATACTGCATTCAGTTGCGCTGCGGGGAAAAAAGACCTCAGTAAAAAAAATAAAATAAAAAAAACAGAACATGTTCTTCGCATGATTCAAAATTTGGTATAACAATCTTTACGGGGTGGCTGTAAGGATAGTAGTTGTACGCTATATCCGCTTATATACAATTAAATACAGTGCCAGAATCGATTTTTTGCAGGAAATATTATAGATGAAATTATTGTCGTCGGAGTAAAGCGGTAATAATTTGCCCGGAACAGGCTGATTATTGTTGCTAATATTCTACATGTTACAAAAGAAACATTTTATTTTACTGACCAACGTAAATAAAAAAAATAATTTTATTCAACACGAGAATTCTTGTTGGTATGGTATTTGGAATCTCTTCTTTTGTTAAAATTAAATAAGAGAATTTAACACTCAATAATTGGAATGAGTCAAAAAAATTTCATTGTAACCAATAAGCAATGAAATAATCAGGGATCGTACGGTTGAATTTGCGAAGGGTAATGTGACAATTAATTAATCTAAATCTTAAATCTTCAGTTTATGAAAAAGAAATTCCTTTTTGTTCTGGCTTGTATTATAACGACAACGATATATTCGCAGAACAGTTATACAGTTTCCGGTGGTGTGCTTGGAGCTGTTAATTTCACTGACTTCATGGTCAGGGAGCCTGATGGTGGTAGTCATGGCAGCATTGATTATAATACCAAAACAGGATGGGCATTGGGTGCCTGGGTGAATTTCCCGGTGTCCGATCGTTTTTCCATTGAACCGCAACTGATGTACAGTGTGCACAGGTATGTTACCAGCAGTACTTCAACTGTGCTGATCAGGGATGGTAAGATCGGGTATGTTGCTCTCCCGGTATTACTCAAATTCCATTTCGGTAATCACTTTGCGCTGACTGCAGGTCCGCAAGTTGATTTTCTCTCTTCGGTCAAAAATAACAGCGGAAGTTTTGCGCAGAAAAGTGATTTTAATAAAGCCGGTTTCTCCGGTTTCGCCGGTTTTGAGGTCATGCCGCATAGCAGGCTAACATTTTTCGGACGCTATGTTCATGGATTCAGCAATATGAGTAAGATCGACGATGGTACCGTGCCGAAATATAAAAATCAGAATATTCAGCTAGGATTGAAATTGAGATTATTTGGTAAGAAAAAAGCGGTGGTACAGGCAACTACAATCACGACTCCGCCTCCGCCGCCAGTTGAAGAAAAGAAAGAAGTGGTAGTTACTGAACCTCCAAAGCCGGATCCCTGTGCTATAGATACAGATGGTGATGGTGTCATGGATTGCAATGATAAATGTCTTAATGTGGTTGGTATAGCCAGGTACAATGGTTGCCCGATACCTGACAGGGATAATGATGGTGTCAATGATGAAGAAGATAAATGTCCTGATGTACCGGGTACTGTTGCTAACAATGGTTGTCCGGAAATTAAAGAAGTAAGTGAGAAAATAACCAGGTCAGTTAGTACGGATGCACAGGCTATTCAATTCACCGGCAATACGGCAAAGCTTACAACAAGATCAAACGCTTCATTAAATCATATCGTGACGTATCTGAATGAGGATCCGGAGCTCAAAGTAAAAATTGAAGCACACACAGATAATGCAGGAGATGATAATGCGAATATGACGTTAAGTAATGACCGTGCAGCAGCAGTGAAAGCATATTTAGTTAGTAAAGGGATCAGTGAAGACAGAATAACAACGGAAGGATTTGGTGAAACAACGCCTATAGCAGATAATAACACGGCTGCAGGACGTATGAAGAACCGCAGAGTGGAAATAAAAGTGACTTATTAACAAAATTAACGGACGGTGAAAATTCCAGGAGACTGAATTTCAGTCTCCTTTTTTGTGCCATTGTCATACAGATGTCTGTTAATTGGGATAGCAGGTCCTGTTTGGCACAGGGCTTGAATATGTATGGAGTACAGCGCCTTTCTGTGCAGGTACTTCTATGTTATTAAAATAAAAATTAAAGGCATTTAACATGATAAATTTTATTCAATTCTGATCATTGTACTTTAAAAAATCAAATCATGAAAAAGATAAAAATTTTTTTGGCAACCGTGTTATTCCTGTTTTTGGCGACAAGCTTTTCACCACAACAGGCTAAAGCACAGTTTGGGTTATCAGTGAGTTTCCAGTTTTTTTATGATAACCTGTCTCCTTATGGTCAATGGGTTTATCATCCTTTATATGGTTATATCTGGCATCCCAATGCAGAGCGGGGCTTTCGCCCTTACAGAACAAGAGGACATTGGGTATGGTCCGATGAATATGACTGGGTCTGGGTCTCCGACTATAATTGGGGCTGGGCAGCTTTCCATTATGGCCGCTGGTACAACGATGCATATTATGGCTGGATGTGGGTCCCCGATTATGACTGGTCTCCTGCATGGGTAGCATGGCGCAGTGGCGGTGATTATTATGGATGGGCGCCTTTGGATCCGGGATTCAATCTTAGTCTTAGTTTCGGTAGTTATTCTCCGCCTGTGGATTACTGGTCCTTTGCACCGCGTCAATATATTACTTCGCCATATATTACTAATTATTATATAAGTCCGCAGCAGAATACAACCATCATCAATAACACAACTATTATTAACAATACCAGTACAAGTGGTGGTCCCGGAAGAAATGTTTTTGTAAACGGACCACAGCGTAACGAGGTAGAAAAATTCACGCATCGCAGTGTCACGCCTGTAAAAATTCGTGAATCATCAAAGCCGGGACGCAATGAGGTCAGGAATAATGAAATGGTTATTTATAAACCTGCTGTGAATACTGCTGATAAAAAAACTGCTAAACCATCTAAAGTTGTTCCGATCGAAAAGATGCAAAGAAATAATGATGCGGGGCAAACGAATCAACCGGTAAAGACTCAGCCAGTAAAAGAACAACCAGTAAGAACTCAACCGGTGAAAGAACAACCAGTGAGGAATCAGCCGGTAAAAGAACAACCGGTAAGGAATCAACCGGTAAAAGAACAACCAGTAAGGAATCAACCGGTGAAAGAACAACCAGTAAGGAATCAACCGGTAAAAGAACAACCCGTGAGGAATCAACCGGTGAAGGAACAACCCGTGAGGAATCAACCGGTAAAAGAACAACCAGTGAGGAATCAGCCAGTAAAAGAACAACCGGTGAGAAATGAACCCGTGAAAGAACAACCCGTGAGGAATCAACCGGTGAAAGAACAGCCAGTGCAGAATCAGCCTGTGCGGAATGAACCAGCAAAAAATCAACCGGTGAAAAATGAGCCTGCAAAAAATCAACCACCACCTAAAAAGAAAGATGGATAAGCAAGCGAAATAGAAATGAAGGACTAAATGATACAGGCTGCCGGATTATCACCGGCAGCCTGTATTTTAATTATATGCCTAACAGAATTATTTTTTGCAATAAGAAATAATCCACTCTAATACAGGGTCCCGGCCTTCTTTAAAATCTTTCCAGTTTGGATCTATTTTAATATCGGGTTCAAAAGCCGGTACATCTTCGTCCAGGAATTTGTAATAGCGGGTGGAATAAGATACAACTAATCCCGAATTAGGAAGTTTCATTTCATCATTCTCAGAATAGCTGTTGGGTCTTTCGCCGGGAGGTTCACCGAGTATGATCGCATTGGTTTCTTTTTTAAAATCAATACTATTGACCATCGCAGCAGAAAAAGTTCTGCGGCCCGTGATCACAAATAAATTCCCCTTTTGATTGATCAGGGGATTTTCTTTGATCCGTGAAATCAATAACCTGCGGCCCTTCAGGAAATCTCCTCCGCCATTGAAGCGAAGATCAACGACCAGGCGTGTTGCTTTTTTCTCCTCGATAAAATCAAATAGCTTATTTGCATTTTTGTTCAGGTCATCGTAATTCTTAAAACTCAGAAAAACCGCATTGATATCTTCAAGGTAAGTAAACCAGAAAGGATCTTTTAGTTTTTGCCGGAATAAAGGCTGTGTTTTACTGGCGGATATCCATACATTATTCGGATCTATCGGTATCGGGGTAAGATCAAGTTTGATCTCTTTATTCGTTGAGTCTAAAAATGTAAAAATGGCATGGTCATAATCAGTCACGATACCGAGGGTAACCAATATTTCCGGGATGATCAAAAAGGCGGGGCCGGTACCCATATCAAACCATTTATTCTCATCCTGGGAAAGGACAGAAGCCAGTTTTTTATTTATCTCTTCGAGTGTCAGCTCACCGATCTTTGATAATCGGGCGCCAAGTGCTTCTTTGTACGCCCCTGTGGCGGCAATTACATAAAGATCGTTCCCAAACCAATTGAATCCGACCGGGTAGCGCTTGAATGTTGCGGGTAAATGAACAGCCGTGTGACCATCACCTACTTTCGCCGTTATTTGCATAAGCCGGACAATGACCTGGTAATCTTTAAGAGAAGGAATATCGTTGCTGAGCCGTTCAATATCTTTTTCAAATTCTTCTTTTGAAACATGATGAAAAGCATTTTTATGTTTTTTCACCAGTTGTTCCCCAAAGTATTTTACATCTTCCTGCCACCGGGCAGGATCAGGGGATATGTTGCTTGCCTGCGTTTGTGCATTCAAAAAGGCAGAACAAAAGGAAAAGGCTGCGATCAAAAAATATTTTTTCATCAGCTTACTTTAAACGATTAAGAATGCCTTTGTGCTTGTGTTGTATTTTCTTAGTGTTCTTTGTGTTCCTGTATTTTTTTGTAACACAAAGAACACTAAGAAGGCACGAAGGACACCATGTTATAATAAGGTTACGATAAACGGATACGATCCAAGTTTAATTACCCGTAGGTGCTGCCGGCCTGTTAAGAATATCATCGTTATTCACCCCTTTCTTTTTCGATACACTTTCGGTAAGTTTTCCAAAATTCCATGTCAATGCAAGCACCCCGGCTCGCCTGTTCACCCGGGTGGTATTCGTGTTGTAAAAATTCTGATCCTTTGTGATCGTTTTGTAGTCATGCGTTTTTTCGAAGTAGTTTACCGCCCGTAAGGAAATATTGACCTTATTTTTAAATACTTTATAATTCAAGGCAACATTGTGCCAGGTGCTAAACGGGTTCGTGGTTTGAATCGTTTGGGCTTCCTTCCAGAAACCAAGATAAGTGCTTACCGTGAATTTATCATTGAACTTATAACTTGAGTTCATGTTGAAATTACATCCGATACCGCTATTGGATTGCGATGCATCGGAATTATTTGTTACGGTGCTGTAACGGACTGAACCATTCAGAAACAGGCTCCATTTTGGAGTGATCTTCGTACTGAAATTCAGGTTCAGGCCAGATTGAAATTCCTTCCCGATATTCAGGCTGGTCGTTTTTGTAATTCCTGTTTGCGGATCAAAGGATGCATACTGAAGGATCTTATTGCCGCTATAACTTCCATCGATATTAATTCCGGCAAATGTACCTCCCCTGGCATACCGAAGTTGTGCACTCAGCGAATGACTGGTTTGCGGACCCAGGCCAGGGTTGCCATATGAAATATTCAACGAGTCATTGTTGTTGACAAAAGGGTTGAGGTCCCAGATATAAGGCCGTTGTAATCTTTTTGTATAACTAAATACCAGGGTTGTTACTGTACTCACCCGGTTGGTAAATTGAAGATTTGGAAGCAGGGTAGCATAATTGTTTTTTACCTGTGTATGGGAGGTTATAAAATTGCCGTTCACATTTGTATATTCAATACGGGCACCCAACCGAAAACTTGATTTTTTTAACCGCAGACTGTATGTACTATAAAGACTGACCACATCCTGCGTGTATTTAAAATAATCCGTGTTGGCCGTATTCATTTTATAATCCTCCGCCTCATTATATTTGATAAGACTTTGAAAGTCGGAGCTGGCACGGCGCAAAATTGTTTTTACTCCTCCTTCGAACTTGCCGTTCTTTTTTACAGGGATACTGTTATCAGCCTGGATGGTATATTGATTGTTGATGGCATAGCTGTTATTGATCAGGTAGCGGTCGGTGCCGGGATTATCCTGGAAACTGTTCAACTCAGCATCGGTTTTGCCAAGCTCAGCAAGAAACCGCAGGCTGAACTCCCTCTCTTTATTCTTTTTAAAATGTTTTATATAATCGCTTCCTATATTCACGCCGGGGTTTTTATTCTTGTTAGTGAGCCTATAATAACTCACGGTTGACGGGGAAGCCGCAAACTCGGTTGTGATCGTTTGATCAGATACAGTTTTGCCGGACCAACTGTTGATATTTGTATATACACTGACCGTATTGAGGCTATCGAACTCATAGCTGAATTCTGCATTACCAAAGACCCCGGAGAAATTGTTATACTGGTCGCCATCCAGTGTTCTTTTTACATAAAAAGTTTGAGTGGACGGGATGGTTATATTAGTGTTATGTTGCAGCGCCGGTCTTGAAAAACCTGTATTCAAAAAAACACTGAGACCAACCTTACCTACTTTTGCATTCCCATTCACGTTGAAAAAATTCAACTTATCACTGGTCCTTGAAAAAGAAGAAAGAGAACCATTATAACCCGCAACTTTTTTCTTGGTAATGATATTGATCAGTCCGCCGATCCCTTCGCCATCATATTTGGCAGAAGGTGTTGTTATGACTTCTATCCTGGAGATCAGGGTCCCCGGAAATCCACGCAATGCCTCTTTGATGTTCCTGGCGAACATAGAGGTCTCCCTGCCATTTAGCAATACCTTGAAATTAGATTTACCGTTCACTTTTATATTATCCTCTCCATCTACTGTTACAAAAGGCGTCTTTCGCAGGATGTCGATGGCAGTCTCTGTTTTGTTGGTGGGATCGTCTTCTACATTAAAAACAATTTTATCATCCGATTGTTCCACCATCGGTCGCATTGCATTTACCACTACTTCCTTCATCGTGCCGGTTGCCCTTGACAATTGTACAGGATCGATCTTCATGTCTCCCGGCACGATCGTAATATTAACCCGCTTTTCGGCAAAGCCGGTATAAGTGAATGAAAGAGTATAATTCCCTGTATCCGGTTTATTCAGTTGAAAACTTCCGTTTTCTTTTGACAAAGTTGTTTGCAATGGGACCGTGCTGCCTTTTTTAAAGATCCGCACCGTTACCAGCGCAAGCGGTTTGCTGCTGTCTGAAACGGTTCCTGACAACTTCATTTTAGTTTGTGAAAATGCATACCCGGGCAGAATGAGCAGGGATGCTGCTAAAAAAACGGGAAATAAAATCTTTCTCATGGCTTTGGTTTCGTTGGGTTTGGCAAACTAGGTATAAGGTTAACGAATTTTTTCGTAGGTGAAAGATTTATGTGATGAAAGGCTGTCAATGAATGATGACAGGCTGCCTCATCCCGATTATTGGGATAGTGGGAGTTTATCAATAGCCGCTACACTTTAGCAACGGATCATTGGCGGGTCAGAATTTAAAATAGGCATAGCCCTTCATCTGGTACATAGATACCGTGGTAAACCTTGAAAAGATCATCGTCACGTCGGGATTCATATCGGCAGGTTCAATATGATTTTTCATCATCGCCTGTGAGCACCCGTTTAGTTTAACGCCGGCTGCTTTTAATTCTGCCAGTATTTTCAGGTTCGGGTTATCGATACCATATTTTTTCCGGTAAGCTTCATTGTTCATGGCAGCCGGAATCCCCAAACCACCCATAACAAGCACCACGTCAAGATTTTTTTGAGGCACACCTCCATACACATGAAGGTTGTACATTCTTGCCAGATATTCCAGCGGCGGGTAGATATGGGAACTATCCAACTCTTCAGCACTTGCTTCAAACACGATCTTATATTGCATGTTGGGGTCGGGCCTGTCAGTTGCAAAGGGGACATTATAAACTTTCCCAAAATCTTTTATGGGAAGGGTCACTTCGGTTTGGAATTGAAATTTTTTTTCAGGTTGCGCCTGTATGGCGATACTGATCGTTGTGAAGCAAAGGATCCATAAAGCATGGTAGGTTATCTTTCTCATGTTAGTTGGTTTATAGTACAAAGATGCGATTATTAATTATTGTCATCAAACCTGCAGTGCTGATTCGTAGAATGGTCTCCGGGGATTTTCTTTTAATCGCTTATCAATACTTTCAGCGAGCCATTGAAAATATTCACCGATAAAAGGATCCCTGTCCCGCATAGTTAAGAACATTATTTTGTATTTATCCCATGCCGTGGTGACCAATGATCCCAGGGTTTTATCGACCAGGTCAATATTGATCAATTTTTCTGCAACCAGTATGCCCAGTGATTCCATTTGCTGGGCAAACTGTATGAACATGATCCGGTCATTGGCAGGAAGTGTTTCCATTTCCTTTTGGTTGGCCGGCATTTTATTGTTGACGATGTAGAATATGAGTTCGGCAAATTCACGGGTTTGAAAATTCCGTAAGGCTTCAAGCGTAAGTCGTTCACGACGGTCACGGGCCGCTGCCCTGACCTGGGCGATACCGAATATTAACCCGACAATGAATGATAAAGCAAGGGCGAGGTTGGCAAGGAGAGCAATGAATTCGTGGTTCATGATACTGAGTTATTATGTGAAGATAAAGAATGATTTTTTCAATACCAGCAGCAGGGAGATGGTTGAATGCTGAATTTTATTTGCAGGATAAACATTTATATGTTGAACTTTGTATCCAATCTTAATTTGTTTTATGAATAACCCGGACGATCAAAGCAGCGTATTCCCAAAGGGTGAAAAGGCCCCGCCTGAATATTTCTCCGGAACAGCCTGGATCAAATTATTGGTTCCGAATGATGCGGTGTTGAATTGCCAGGTTGCCAATGTGGTCTTTGAACCGGGTGCAAGAAACAACTGGCACACGCATCCGGGTGGACAGATCCTGGTCGCTACAAATGGCATAGGTTATTACCAGGAAAAAGGCAAAGCGATACAACTTCTTCATGCAGGTGATGTTGTTAACATTGCTCCGGGTATAGTGCATTGGCATGGCGCTTCGCCCGACAGCGAGTTTACCCATATTGCCATTAATCCCAATACTCAAAAGGGTATAGTTGCATGGTTAGAAAGAGTAAGTGATGAAGAATATAATAGCTACAAGTAAATTCATGCTGCGGTTAACTACTGCTTGCCGGGGCATTACCTATGAACAGTGATGGACATCAGGCAAGAAAGAAACTTTCAAATGACCAGCCCATTTACATACCTTTCATAAAATAGGGCTATGATCCAGATTGCCATTGTTGAGGATGATAAAGAAATACTTCAATCCCTTCTTAATTTATTAAAGGAAGACACGGAAGTAACGGTGAGAAAAACATTTCCGGATGCCGAATCATTTACTGCTGCCTTTACTGATCTGAATGTTGATGTAGTATTAATGGACATCGGTCTGCCTGGCAAAAGTGGTATCCAGGCTGTCGCACAAGTAAAACCTAAACGACCCGGGGTGCAATATATCATGTGCACCATTTACGATGACGAAGAAAAGATCTTTAATGCATTGTGCGTAGGAGCTACCGGCTATATCTTAAAAAATTCATCACAGGCCGAGATCTCGGATGCGATCAGAACGGTCTATAAGGGTGGCTCGATGATGTCGGCATCTATTGCACGTAAAGTAGTGGAATCATTTCAAAACCGGAGAACCCAATCAGCGGAACTGGAAAACTTAACGCCACGTCAATGGGATATTTTAAATTACCTTGACCAGGGATTCCGGTATAAAGAGATCGCCGATAAGATGAATCTCTCTTTTGAAACGATCAGGACCTATTGCCGTAATATTTATGAGATACTGCAAGTACACTCAAGAACCGATGCGTTGAATAAAGTCTTTCCGAAAAAGTGAGTTATGCTTTTCACATTTAAACCCACAATTGTGGGCATGAACTTTTGATTTACTTATTTCTACTTTGCGTTAAACTCCTGGCTTATGTATCTTAGAAACCCAAAGTGCTGCTTTCGTCTTATTGCATGTGCAATTTTAGTTTCCATGCATTATTATGCGTTTGCGCAAACAAACGAAATAGATAGTATTAAAAAAATCATTTCGACAAATAAAGCAGACACCACTCTTGCCAACAGGTATATTTACCTTTCTGAGCTGGAAAAAATGAAAAGGCTTTTAGATGAATCCATAAGACATGCAGATGAAGCGATCTCGCTTTCAGACAAATTAAATTTTCAAAATGGCAGGATCAACGGACGCATTGCCCGGGCTAACTCCCTAATTTTTGCTTCAAGGATTGAAGAAGCAACTGCAACCATGAATGAAGCGATAAGTTTAACTAATGTCAACAAGGATTATATTGGTTTAGGAAACAGCTATATTATCCTGGCAAAGATCTACACAAACACGGGCAACCTGGACAGTATAGAAATTGCCGCTGAGCTGGCAATAAAGGCTGCTGATGTATCAAAAGACAATTTTGTTGTGACCAAAGCATTGAATTTTATCGGGATTGCAGAACAGGGCAGGGGTGAGTATGCAAAGGCTATTGAAACGCTCCTTAAATGTTTGAGGCTTTCAGAACAAATTAAAGATTCAATAACTGCCGGAAGTTGCCTCGGCAATATTGCGAATGTTCATTCTTCCATGAAAAATAACAGGGAAGCGCTGAAATATTTTTTTATGAGCCTGGAACAAAAGAAACATAATGGGCTTTTCAGGGAAGCCGCGATCTCGTATTCCAACATAGGGTCAACTTACAGGAGCATGGATATATTTGATTCGGCAAAGTACAATTATTACCAGGCCTATGCTATAGCAAGCGAATTGAATTCAAACTTTTTGCTGGCTACTATCGCAAATAACCTGGCTGATGTTTTCGAAGCTGAGAATAACCTGGATTCATCACTGTACTACAATAAAATTGCCTTTGAAAAAAACACGTTACTGAAAAACCAGACAACTATTATTTTAAATCTATACCAGACCGGCACGCTTTACATGAAGATGGCAGAAGCGAAAAACGATAATTCATTTTATCGTAAAGCAATAGATAATTTTAATGAAGGCCTGCATATAGCACAGGAAATAAAAGATAAACAGGCAACGGTAAAAGGCTACAGGTACCTTTCCATGGCGAATGAGAAATTGAATCAGTTTAAAGAAAGCTTAAAATACCTGGATTTGTCCTACAACTTAAATGACTCTATTAAGAATGATAAGTTTACCGCGGAAATCGCCGAGATGCAAACCAAATATGAAACGGAGAAAAAGGAAATAGAGATCACAAAGCTTAACGCTGCAAAATTACTGGATGCAGAAAAGATCGCCAGGCAAAGAACTTTGAATTATTCGTTGCTGGCTATCGCCGTCCTGATCCTTATTTCAGGGTTTCTCGTTTTCAGGAATATTCGGAAAAAAAGGGCTGCGGAACAGCAGGTCGCCATTCTTGAAAGGCAAAATGCGATCGAAAGTATGCGCAGCAAGATCGCCGGAGATGTGCATGATGATATGGGGGCCAATCTTACCCGGTTGGGATTAAATGCGCAGCAGCTTTTAATGAGTACAGCTATTCCTGAAAGTGAAAAAAAGCTGGCTGAGAAAATTTCTTTACAATCGAAAGATGTGATAACCGGAATGCGTGAGATCATCTGGGCAAGCAATCCTGCGAATGATAATTTAAAAAGCATGCTGAGCTTTATGCGCCAGTATATTGACCGTTTCTTCGACGGTACAAATATTCGTACAGTAGTGAATTTTCCGCATGATGCGGGTGAAATAACCCTGCACCCCGAAGTGCGCAGGAATTTGTTTTTGATACTGAAAGAATCCCTGAACAATGCCGTGAAGTATTCAGGAACCGATAAAGTGGATATCGATTTCCATCACGAGAACGAGCATTATGGTTTCAATATTAAAGATTATGGCAAAGGGATCGATGAAAGCTCCAAAGACGATCTCAGCAATGGCCTGCGCAATATGGAGATGCGGGCTGCACAGATCCAGTCACTCTTTAAACTGGTGACCGCTCCTGGTAAAGGGGTGGAAATTGCCATTACAGGTAAACTTTATTGAGACAGTGAATGGGCAATGGGCAATGGGCAATAGTCAATATCCACCCGGCCTATTCACTATTCACTATTTTCCCCACAAAAGTGGATTGTACAGAAGCTCCCGGCTTTGCAATTTTGTTATGTCAATTTTTAAATCATTAAAAAACCAAAACAAAATGAAAAAGTTAACTATTATCTTATCACTGGCATTATTTGCAGCCTGCAAAAAAGATTCAGGCATAACACAGACCGAATCCATTCCGCAGGGATCGTCCAACAACCAGCTATTTGGAAAGACTCCTCTAACAAGACCCTTCAGTGCAACATTATATTCATCGATAGATCCTGATCCCTCTATTCCGCCTACAGCCTGTACCGGTGACCTGCCTGGATTAGCAAACCCGGGCCATTTTATGCATGGCCAGGTGTCACACCTGGGAGAATTGAATTGGGAACAAAGCAGGTTGCAGGATATATCATGCAATCTCAGTTTTGCAACGATGCAGCTTACCACCAGCATCAGCGGTCAATTTATGGCAGCCAATGGCGATAAAATCTTTTACACCGGTGATGATGTTTTTGATGTAACAAACCTTATTTTCCAAAGCGGTACAACAGGAACCATGCAAGGAACATGGACCATCACCGGAGGTACCGGCAGATTTGCGGGTGCAACCGGTTCCTTTACTATCAACGGCACAGTTAGTTTTATTACGTTCACATTTAGTTTTGAAGCGGTGGGAACCATCACGTACTAACTTATTCCCTGTATAATTATTCAATACTTAACTATTAAATGATAATAAAATGAAACAAATTAAAATGATCGTTGCGGTACTCTTCCTGAGTTTGATCCATCAATTTGCAGCAGCACAAAATTGTAAGGGTGATAAGATCCTCATGTCTAAAGGCGCCTCGGGTTGTGGATGCCATTGCCAGAAGAAATGCGTTTCTCCCGCAGAGGTTCAGACCTTCCTGAATAACGGCTGGCATTATGGTGATTGTTTCGGTTCCTGCTGCTGGGTGAGACTTAATTCAGATTTACCTGCCCCTCAAACAGCTTTGAAAGAAATTTATCGCAACCCGGCTTCCGGTTCTCTTATTATTGCTTTCACGCTGGCTCATCAGGGTGAAGTTTCCCTCGAAGTTTTTGATGCCAAGGGCAAATATGTAAACACAATTACCCATAATATTTTTACGCAGGAAAACAACCAGGTAACCTGGGACGCAAGTGCTGTAAACCAGGGAGTTTATTTGCTTAAAATGAAAGCGGGCAGTTACAGTGAAACAAAAAGAATATCTGTTGTAAAGTAATACTCAGCAGGACCAGGATTTTCTTGTCCCGATGTGCAATGCGCATCGGGACATTTTATTTGTTACATCGGAACGGGCGATAAGCGATCGGAACTTTGATCAATTTTGATGGTAAGAACTTGTTCCGGAATAATGTGTCATGTGATGCCGGTGCTCATATCTTTCGCTGCGATGAGTACTTGTCCGGTAAAACCGGGGCTCTACACAACCGGAAAGGAAAAATGCGATCACTAAAGCAATAATAACTGTATAAAAGATGTTTTTTTTCATGCCCTGGAATATTTCATACCCGTATATAAAAATTATGATCTATGACTGCGCAAAGCTATCCGTCATTTTAAAAATAGCTGTTACACAATTTTGGAAATAAGTTATATAATTCACAGAGTTAAAGAAGTGAAGAGAATTGTTGGTAGTTTGAATATAAACCACGAAGACACCAGGACACTAAGTCACACAAAGCATTCTTGGTGAACCCCTTCGTGCCTTCGTGTCTTTGTGGTTCAATAATTAAAAATTGAAACCCGATAGCTATCGGGTGATACACTACCGAATTGTTGTATCCCGGAAGCATCGAATACTTTCAGGGCATCTCTTTATTATAGATATTCATGATCGTTCTTTTGGGAAGCATCCGCATAAGAACCGACATTATTTTAGCTAATGTCCCCGGCACGATGACCAGTCTTTTTTTCAAGACACCCCGCACAGCTATTTCTCCCACCCGTTCGGGGTTTACGGCCATTTGCATACCCAGCCAGCCAAGTTTTTTCCTGGTCTCTTCTTCGATCTCCGGTTTGGTAAAGACCGGTCCGGGGCACAAGACGCTTACGCTGATATTTTTTTCTTTTAACTGCCTCCGTAGGGAGTAACTAAAAAAATTGACTGCAGATTTAGTGGCGGAATACAAATTTTTTACCGGGATAGGAGCGAAGCCGGCCAGGCTGGAGACATTTAATATATACGAGGGTGCATTTTTTTCAAGCAAAGGGATTAAGGTAAGGCACAATGCCATGGGCGACCCGATATTCAGATCGATCATATACCGTAATGTATCCAGCGGCAACGACAAATAATCTTTCGACCCGCCAAAGCCTTCTACATTACAAAGTATTTTTAACGGGATATTCTTTTCGGTACACCATGCTGCGATCTCCGTTGCTGTTTCGTGCCGGCTAAGATCATAGGATAATATTTCTACCCGGACAGGGTAGGCTGATTCGAGTTTGTTCTTTGCTGCCAGTAAGGGATCGGGGCTTCTTGCAATTATGATCAAATTATATCCGCGTTTGGCCAATGCTTCAGCAATGGCATAGCCGATCCCTTTACTTCCGCCGGCCACCAATGCAAACGGCGAATCATTCCCGGAAATAATAGGAGATGTCTTCATGGCATTTTAGTTGTCGCTAAACTCTTGGTCCGGAGATGGCTTTACGTATCAATGCCACGACGAACGTTAATACCGCTGAGCCAATAACAGACCAAATAACGGGAAACACTTTTCCCCCGATCTTAATGGCCAACAACTCGGGGAGCCCAAACTTTCCTGCCATCCACAACCCGATATAAGCGCCGATAAAACCGACAACAATAGAAACAAGACAGCCGCCCAGGTCATAGCCTGCGAGTGACTGGCCAACTGCCCCGCAGATAGCTGCAATAAGAAGCAGAACCAGGAATTCGGTAAGAGTCATAGTAAATAATTATAGGTAAAAGGTACAATTTGAATGCCGGAAATAATAATTCATTCTCCCACGGGATACCCGGCAAGGAAGAATTTATCCTGGAAGGCGGTAAAAAAGAATGACCA
>DATHDV010000224.1:0-14174 GCA_035318845.1 Chitinophagaceae bacterium | reverse complement strand
TGCCATACAACATTCGGAAGAACTGGTGCTGGCCTTAAAAAAAGTAGTGGCCAATATCGAAAACCGTTTTAATGTGACGCTGGCCAGCGATGAGAATATCAATAAGCTGGGCGGTGCGATCACCCAAAGCCTGCCCAAGATCCTCGGCGCTACTTTTAATACACTCACCACCATCTTTTTCATGTACTTCATTTTATATTTCATGCTGGTGAACAGGGCCAAACTGGAAAAAGCTATCTATGAATATATCCCGTTGCGGGATGAGAATGTACACAGGATCAGCAAAGAAGTAAACACGATGGTCGTGTCAAATGCTATTGGCATTCCGCTGGTGGCATTTGCACAGGGTGTGGTGGGGTTGATCGGTTATTTGATCATTGGTGTGAAAGAACCTTTTTTCTGGTTTGGCGTTACCTGTATTGCGGGGATGTTGCCGGTGATCGGCGCTGCGCTGGCTTATATCCCGCTGATCATTATCTTTTTTGCCAACAACCAAACCTGGCAGGGTATTGCGATGACCTTCTATGGTTTTGGTGTTATTGGTACGGTGGATAATGTGTTGCGTTTTTCCTTATTGAGAAAATTAGGCAATGTGCACCCGCTTACCACGGTATTCGGCGTCATCATTGGTTTAAACCTTTTTGGGTTTATCGGTTTGATATTCGGTCCCTTACTTATTTCATTATTTATGGTGCTGCTCAAAGTTTATTCAAGTGAATTCATCATCAAGCAACGTGATATTAAGAGTATGGAGAATTGAGTCGAAGAAAGCCATTAGCCATTAGCTATTAGCCGTTAGCAGGCTGTCTCTATTCGTAAATGCTTACGTCTCGTAGTTTCCCCGGTAATAGTATATCTACTTCTAAGTATTTCTTCGCAAAAGATTAAAAAACAATAGTTTATTCCTTGCATTAATAAGAACCAGATAATATCATTGCATTGCCTTACGTTTTTAAATCCAATCCTAAGGAATAATAACCGGAAGGAGATTATTCCTGAGAAAAACCGTACCCTGAGTGAAAAAACTCTTATTGTCCATATCCGTGGGATTATTATGTACTTCGTTTACCATGATCCCGGTCCTGCAAACAACTGAAAGCAATATTCCTGCTGCTTCGGTTATTCACCCAACTATTACGGCATCGCCGTCGGCAAGCCTTTGGCGGCCGATGGATTCTTCTTTTACTTCAGCTGATGCGGCATCGGTATTGTATAATAATATCAACCTGCAGGAGTTTGGCTTATCCAAAGAAGCATTTGATTATGCCTGGAAGGGTTATCAAAACTTATTGGAAAGAAAAATGATAAGCCGGGTTGATTACTTAACCATTTGCGATTTCAGCCAGTCATCCAGGAAAAAGAGATTATATATTATTGATGTGTCGAATAATAAACTTGTCATCAATACCTATGTGGCGCACGGAAAAAATTCCGGCGGGGAATATGCCACGCAGTTTTCCAATAAGATGGAATCATTGCAGAGCAGCCTGGGTTTTTATATAACATCGAACACCTATATCGGCGAGCATGGTCTGTCATTACGCATCAATGGTGTGGACCCGGGATATAATGATAAAGCACTTGAACGCAGTATCGTGATACATGGCGCTGCTTATGTAGATGCGGCAAGAGCGAATGCCGGGATATTCATGGGCCGCAGCTGGGGTTGCCCGGCCGTGCCGCAGAAAGAATCAACCAATATTATTACAACAATAAAGAATGGTACATGTCTTTTCATATATCATCCTTCACGGAATTACTTGCTTGGATCAAAAATATTAAACGGCTGATTGGACACATAACAAGGATGGATGAAAACAAAAGCCCTTCGATTTCTATCGGGGGCTTTTTTGTTGGGAGGCCGTTAGCTATTAGCCGTTAGCCATTAGCTTCATCGAAAAAAACGAGATCATCGTAATTGAAATGAATAAATGCAAGAACCCGAAAATGATAAAACTCTCTCTATTTGCTGAATTGTAGCACAAATTTCAATTGAGAACGTGTCAAAGCTAACAGCTAATGGCTAACGGCTAATAGCTAATAGCCTTCCTACAATTTTCCAATATTTTGCTGAATGGTGATAATGCTCATCCAGGTCATTAAGGCAACAACGAGCCAGCCGGTGATATGCATCCATAGCGGATGCTGGTAAGAAGGAAATAATCTTTTCCTGGTTACGGCTATTAACATGATGGCTAATGCGACCGGGAGGATCAATCCATTCAATATGCCTGCCATAACAAGAATAGAACCGGGTGGTTGTTTTAATAAAACAAAAATGAGGGTAGAGAAAATAATGAAACCGGAAATGAGCAGCCGTTGATATTTTTCCAATGCCGGGCTAAAGGTTTTCCAAAAAGAAACAGAAGTAAAAGAAGCCCCGATGACGGAAGTAATAGCTGCTGACCACAATACCACTCCAAAGAATTTATAGCCCAGGTTACCTGCAGCAATTTGAAAAACGGAAGCGGCTGGATTCTTAACAGCAAGTGAAGCGCCTGCCCATACTACGCCCAGCGCAGCTAAAAACAAAACATACCTCATCGTAGCTGTGATAATAATACCGGTAACAGAACTTTTATTTACCTGCGGAATAGCGGCGATCCCTTTTACATTGGCATCCAATAAACGATGGGCGCCTGCAAAACTGATATAACCACCGACCGTTCCTCCCACCAATGCGACGATCATCTCCACATCAATTTTCTCAGGCCAGAAAGTATGCTGAATAGCTTTTCCAAAAGGCGGATGCGAAGCAAACATCACATAGACTGTTAACCCGATCATGGCAATGCCCAGGATCTTTACAAACCAATCAATGGCTTTGCCGGCTTCTTTTATCCAGAAAATCACTAATGCGATAATACAACTGATAACAGCTCCCCATTTGGCATCAAGACCTGTAAGTACTTCCAGTCCCATGCCACAACCGGCAATATTGCCAACATTAAATGCTAATCCTCCAAATGCTACCAGTGTTGCTAATAAATAACCGAGGCCGGGAAATAATTTATTAGAAAGATCTTGCCCCCGGTTTTCGCTGACGGTAATGATCCTCCAGATATTCAATTGGGCACCGATATCAATGACAACAGAAATAAGAATAACAAAGCCGAAGCTGGTCAGCAATTGTTGAGTAAAGACACTGGTATTATTTAAAAAGCCGGGCCCGATGGCGGAAGTGGCCATTAAGAAGGCGGCGCCGAGTATGGGGCCTCCCCAACCCCTCGCAAGGAGGGGCTTTCGAAGACCCTGATTATTTGAAGACTCGTTATTCATTCACTTGTTTCATTTTTCGGATTGCATCATGAATGGCTTTTGCAAATTCCACTGCATGCATTCCATCACCATGAATGCAGATGGTTTCGGCAACGATCGAAATTATTTTTCCTGATACAGTTGTTACCTTGGTTTCTTTTATCATCTGCAATACCTGTTGCACAGCTTTATCCGTATCATTGATCAATGCGCCCGGTTCTGAACGGGGGGTTAGCCTTCCATCATCCTGGTAGGTCCGGTCGGCAAAAACTTCACTGACAGTTTTTACTCCCAGGTTCCGGGCTTCCCTGATAAGATGACTACCACTGAGTCCATATAGTTTTAGTTTTTCATCCACATCTTTCACCGCAAGAGAGATGACTGCCGAAAGCTGTTTATCTCTTGCTGCCATATTATATAATGCGCCATGTGGTTTTACATGATGCAGGGATGCGCCGGCCGTTTTTGTTATTTCCCTGAGTAAGTGAATTTGTTTTGTAACAATGTCATACACTTCACTCAACTCTAAATGGATCTCTGTCCTTCCAAAATTCTCCCTGTCTGAATAGGAAGGATGTGCACCGATGGAAATATTATGTTTCATTGCCAGATCAACAGTCCGTTTCATAGTGTCTTCATCACCGGCGTGATAACCGCAGGCAATATTTGCCGAACTGATGAAGGGCATGATGGCTTCATCGTTGCCGATGCCTTCGCCCATATCGCAATTAATGTCAAGCCCCCTCCACGAACTTCGTTCCCGACCTTCGCTATGCCCGGTCGCCCCAAAGGGGGAGGCTTTCGAAGAGTCATTTAAATTCTCATTTTCTCCAGGACTCATTGTTTAAAATATTCTGCTAACCTGAAAGTACAGGCATTTTGCAGTTGCAGCAAATGTTGTTGTTGTTTTATAAATAATTTTTCTGCGGTTTGCTGGTCAGTGAACCTGAAATGAATTTTGTTCCCGGGTTTCATCTGGGCCAGTCTTGAATGATGTGCTGAAATGACATGCGCCACTCTTGGATAACCACCGGTGGTTTGGTGATCGGCCATTAACACGATCAGTTTCCCGTTTGGTAATAATTGAACAGTACCGAAACTTACCCCGGATGAGACCACTTCTTCATTTGACATGACCGGCAAGGGAATATTATTCAACCGGTAACCCATCCGGTCTGATTGATTGGTGATGACAAAGGATGTCATTAAAAAATTTTCTTTTGATTCAATGGTCAGCCGTTCCCATTCATTGCCGGGCAAAACAAATATTTCTTTTTGATCATCTCCCCACCTTTCATCTGCCTGCCAGGGCAATATGGTAAAATCATTTTGTTTGATAGGGAAAGAAGAGGACTGGCGTAAAAAGATCTCATCATCTTTCTGAAGGGTCCTTCCGTTAAATCCCCCGGCTTTTGCTTTGAGGTGAGTACTGTAACTATTCATCCATTCACGAATAACAAAACCGCCGGCAACCGCCAGGTAAGCTCTGGCCCCATTGATGGGTTTATGAAATTGCAGCACATCATTTTTACCAACAATAATTGCATGCAGGTTGGGAACGGGTTCACCATTGATGCTTGCAGAAAGATCGGCGCCACCCAATGCAATGATTGCGGGCTGGGTGAACATAAATACAGAAGCGGGGAAATGCATTTCAATCACTGCTTCTGTTAATTTATTTCCCAGCAATATATTCGATACCTGCATGGCATATTTGTCCATCGCACCAGCCGGGTTGATGCCAAGATGCTGGTTGCCATAACGACCCATATCCTGTATGGTATCCAGTATGCCTGCTTTGATGATTTTTAAACTCATTTTTTACCGCAGAGAAGCAGAGGCGCAGAGATAAAAAATGACTTTATCTATCAATGATTCTGCGGCCCTGTTTTTTTTATTTCTTCAAATTCATTTTTTGTGATTGAATAAAACTTAACAAGGTCTCCTGCCTTTAATAATGTTGGTTCAGTTGCAGTCACATTCAAACTTTCAGAGTCTAAAGCCTCCCCTTGCGGGAGGTTTGGAGGGGCTTTAAATAATTTCAACGGCGTCCTCCCGATGATCTGCCATCCGCCGGGAGAGGACAGTGGATAGATGCCGGTTTGCTTCCCGGCGATGCCGACACTTCCTTCTACTATATTAACCGGCTGTGGTTTGCGGGGCATGGCAATTTTTTCATCTACTTCACCCATGTACGCAAAACCCGGTAAAAAGCCAAGCATATAAACTTTATACTGTTTGGCTGTATGAATTTGTACCAGTTCTTCAACAGAAATATTTTTTGTTGCGGCCAGCTGCTGAATATCTAATGCAAATTCTTCGTCATAACAAACCGGGATATTTAGCAGCCTTCCTGTGATTTGATCTTGCTGAACAGGTTGTTGTAACCTTTCTTCCAGCTGTTGCCGCATCCATTCATATACGGTTTGATGGAGAGGGATCTTTTTCTTCAGGGTCATCATATCATAATAAACCGTGAGAGAGCTGTAAGCCGGCACTGCTTCGATCATCCCGGGCAAGGGCTGCTGTTGCAACTGATCGAATCTTGCAATAACTTCTTTGTTCATTGTTTCATCAATACAATTGCCGAAGTCAACCGTAATGGCTGCATCTCCCAAAGGGAAAATACGGTATGGAAAACCCGGGTGATTCATCAGAAAGCCGTTTCAAGATAGCAACTTACTTCGTACTACGAAGCTCCGTCATTTTGCGAAGTAGTACCTTTACTTCCTGATGGCAAGATTTAATCGCAGAGATAGTTTAAACCTTTTATCCAAACTTACACCCCGGCGTGCCTGGAATGGTATGAAGGTGCTGGGCAGCTATTATATCAGCAAATGGACCAAGAGGGCGGTGCAGTGGGGTTACCCTGTTTCTATTTCATTTGAACCAACTACTTCCTGTAATCTCCGTTGCCCGGAATGTCCAAGCGGGCTGAGAGCATTTACAAGACCAACAGGGATGTTACAAAAAGATTTTTTCAGTAAAACCATTGATGACCTTTCCAAAGACCTGCTCTACCTCGTTTTTTATTTCCAGGGAGAACCTTACCTCAATCCTGATTTCCTGGATATGGTGGAATATGCTTCGAAGAAAAAAATTTACACGGCCACATCCACCAACGCCCATTATTTAAATGATGATAATGCCAGGAGAACTATTGAAAGCGGTCTTGACCGTCTCATCATTTCCATTGACGGCACTACGCAGGATGTGTACCGGCAATACCGGGTGGGCGGGCAACTTGATAAAGTGATCGAAGGCGCAAAGAATATTGTCAGGTGGAAAAAAGAATTGAAAAGTAAAACGCCGTTTATTGTTTTCCAGTTCCTGGTGGTAAAGCCTAATGAACACCAGGTCGAAGATGTAAAAAAACTGGCTAAAGAAATAGGCGTGGATGATGTGTGGTTTAAAACCGCACAGGTATATGACTTTAAAAATGACCCGAACCAATTAATTCCTACGATCGATAAATACAGCCGCTATCGCAAAAATGGAAATGGTTATGAATTCAAGGGAAAGCTGGCCAATCATTGCTGGCGCCTTTGGCATGACCCGGTGATAACATGGGACGGACTGGTGGCACCCTGTTGTTTTGATAAAGATGCACAGCACCAATTGGGTGACCTGAAAAAAAAGTCTTTTAAGGAAATCTGGAAAAACGGGGAATACCGTACTTTCAGAAAAAAGATCCTGAAAGGCCGTAAGAATATTGACATCTGCTCTAATTGCAGTGAGGGTACGAAAGTGTGGGAAAGATCATAAAAAAGAAATTCAATTTGTCATCCTGATCCCGCCAGAGGCGGGAGAAGGATGTTCTAATTGCAGTGAGGGTACAAAAGTGTGCGAGAGATAAAACAGGGATATCGATTTACCCTGCCTACTGTATATACCCGGAATAAAACCTAAAACCTTATATATGGAAATGCAATCCTATTTATCCACCCGTTTGCAATACCAGCATAAAGCCCTGTTAGATATTATTGATGGTTTATCGGATGAGCTGATAAGAAGGCAATTGACCCCGGGGAAATGGTCCATTTTTGAAAACATTGTTCACTTGCAAACTTACCAGCATGTCTTTTGCGCCAGGATAAAAAAAATGCTGGAAGAAAACAATCCATCATTTCCACGATATTCAGCAGATACAGACCCGGTATTTCTTGAAAACTGCGGCAAAACCATCCGTGAGATAATGGGAAACCTGATCACCACCCGTAAGGAAATGTCAATGGGTAGTCTTTCAATTAAAGAAAAGGATCTTCAGAGAACAGGCACCCACCCGACTTTTGGTACCATGACCATTGCACAATGGCTTAATTTTTTTCTGCTGCACGAAGCGCATCACATTTTTACTGTTTTTAAAATGGCGGCGGAGTTAAAAAAAGCTTCTAGCCTTTAGCTGCTAGCTACAAGCAGATCACTTCAATTAGAAATTTACGATAGAATAGGATCACTTCTGACGATAAACTCGCAGCTAATGGCTAATGGCTAATGGCTAATAGCTTGTAGCTTCTCTCTACCATTTCTTCATTTCATCAAAGAAGGAGGTATAGAAGGAAGCAAATCCTTCAAAAAAACTGCGGATGGATTCGGATAACAGCTTCATGAAACAAGGTTTTTAATCCTGCCGCCCCGGCCAAAATTGTAAGATATGGTCAGGGGTCAGGAGGTTCGTACTACAAAGCAACTTAATTTCTTCCTATACTACAATACCACAAAGAGAGAAATTTATGCACTGTAGCTGCTCCGGCAATGTTAATAATTGGTAAATCTGTGTAAGTTTCTGAAATAAATTATATGTTTCAGTGTTGTGACTTTAATTTTGTACTTTATAAAAAGTCTATGGGTATTGATAAAGACATACAACAATCCAAATTCCGGAATGTGCACCAGAAAGCTGCCATCAATCTCATTTATACCGTTGGCTGGATGAGAGAAAGAACAAGGACCATGTTCGAAGCGGAAGATATCACCCCCCAGCAATTCAATATCCTTCGCATTTTGCGGGGCAGCTTTCCGCAACCTCTTTCCACCTTGCAGATAAGGGAACGAATGCTGGAAAAAATGAGTGATACAAGCCGTATCGTTGACCGGCTTATTACAAAAGGGCTGGTAAAAAAACTGACCTGTAAAAATGATCGCCGCCTGGTTGATGTGATCATCACCGATAAAGGAAAAAAATTATTGGAAAGGCTCGATAGCCGCCAGGATGAAATAGACGGAGTGCTGGGCAAGCTTTCAGAAAACGATGCTAATATTCTCAGCGATCTTCTCGATAAGATCCGTGATGCAGGTGAATAATGTATTTTCGCAACAAGTAAATCCGCATATGAAGATCAAACACTTTCTTATTTCTTTCCCGATAGCTATCGGGATCTTATTCCTTATTTCTTATTCCTGCCAGGCGCAGCCCAAGTATGAATTCCGTGGCGTATGGATCGCCACCGTTGATAATATTGACTGGCCCCAGAATGGCCAATGGGATCCTGAGAAACAAAAAGCTGATTTTATCCGCATATTGGATATGCACCAGAAAAATGGAATGAATGCGATCATCATGCAGGTACGTCCCGCTGCAGATGCTTTTTATCCATCCCCCTATGAACCATGGAGCCAGTGGCTTACCGGCGTGCAGGGACAGCCCCCATCACCATATTACGACCCCATGCAGTTCATGATCGGGGAAACACATAAAAGAGGAATGGAGTTCCATGCCTGGCTCAATCCTTACCGGGCTGTCTTCAATATCAATACTTCTTCTATTGCCCCCAACCATATTACCCGCATGCATCCCGAATGGTTTTTAACCTATGGCGATAAAAAATATTTTGACCCGGCCAATAAAGAAGCGCAACAATTTGTGGTGAATGTTGTCCAGGATATTGTAAAAAGGTATGATGTGGATGCTATTCACATGGATGATTATTTTTATCCATATCGCATTCCCGGTAAAGAATTCCCGGATGAAGCTTCTTACAGAAATTCCGGCAGCAACCTGAGTAAAGATGACTGGCGCAGAAGTAATACGGATTCTATCATCCAGGCAATAAGTAAGGTCATTAAAAAAGAAAAAAGGCTATGCAGGTTTGGTATTTCCCCTTTTAGTGTTTGGCGAAATAAAAAAGACGACCCCGAAGGCAGCGACAGCAAAGCCGGTCAAACCAATTATGACGACCTGTATGCAGATATTTTGCTCTGGTTGAAAAAAGGCTGGATCGATTATGTAACTCCGCAATTATATCTCGAGATCGGGCATGATAAAATTGCTTACGAAGTATTGCTTGATTGGTGGAGCCGGCACAGTTACGGCCGCCATATTTATATTGGTCATGGTATTTACCGGGCCGGCGGAAAAGAGAAAGGATGGAATGATCCCAACCAGATACCTGACCAGATAAAATTGTTGCGCCGCTATCCCAATGTGCAGGGCAGTATTTATTTCAGCAGTAAATCATTTGAAAGAAACCCCCTTGGTTGGAATGATAGTTTGCAGAATGACTATTATAAATACCCGGCCCTGCTACCGCCCATGCGTTGGATCGATAATGAAAAGCCCTGGCCGCCGATCGTAGAAAGAACGATCACCAATGACTCTGTGATACAATTAACCGTCAGGCCCGATCCGAGGAACCTGGTAGAGATAAAATATTACGTGGTTTATCAATATGCTGCCGATTCGCATAACGAGACCTTTGGCAATTCACCAAAATACCTTTCAAGATTTGTAACCGCAGCCGGCGGATTTCAAATGAAAGAAACATTGTCATCGCAGCATTTCTCTTATCGCTATGTTATTACGGCTGTTGGAAAAAATAATAATGAAAGTGACCTGAGTGAAATTGCGATACTGGTGCAGCCGGGGGGGAAGTGGGAGTTTTATAAGCCATAGTTAAAATAACCGCAGAGACGCAGAGGCGCTGAGATGAATTTTATATTTCTATTGCTTATTTATCTTTGCATGGCTTTAGTCTTTTCTTTGGCAAGCGAAGCAACTATTAGTTTTTATCTATTCACTTTTAATTACAAACAATGCCCGGCTACGAACTCTGGAGTGATAAAGAAAGGAAAGAAGTAAATGATGTGCTGCAAACCGGCATCCTGATGCGCTATGGGTTTGATGGTCCCCGCAAAGGCATCTGGAAAAGCAAAGAACTGGAAGAAGCTATTTGCAAAACCTTTGGCAGTAAATATACTCAACTCACATCAAGTGGTACATCAGCATTAACAACTGCATTGAGTGCGTTGGGTATTGGTTATGGCGATGAGATCATTACTCCCGTTTTTACTTTCGTTGCATCATTTGAATCCATATTAAGTGTTGGTGCTGTGCCGGTATTTGTTGATGTAGATGATACACTGACCCTGAATCCCGATGCAGTTAAAAAAGCCATTACTCCCAAAACAAAAGCAGTAATGCCTGTACACATGTGCGGCAGCATGGCTGACCTCGACGCATTGGTTGCTATTTGTAAAGAACATAAACTGATATTGCTGGAAGATGCCTGCCAGAGTATTGGCGCATCTTATAAAGGAAAGGCATTAGGAACGATTGGTGATGCAGGAACATTTTCATTTGACTTTGTAAAAATAATGACCTGTGCCGAAGGTGGTGCCGTGATGGCAAACCGGGAAGACCTCTATACAAAATTGGACGGATACACGGATCATGGTCACGACCATAAAGGCGCAGACCGTGGCGCTGATCTTCATCCGTTCATTGGTTATAACTACCGGATATCTGAACTGCATGCTGCCGTTGGGTTGGCGCAGATAAAGAGGTTGCCTGAATTTTTAGCTATCCAGAAAAAAAATCATGCGCTGTTAAAAAACATTTTAGCACAGGTGCCGGAGATCTCTTTCCGTCGCATCCCCGACCCGGCAGGCGACAGTTGTACTTTTCTCAGTTGGTTTTTGCCCACCGAAGAAATAACAAAGACTGTAGTGAATGAAATGAAAGCACAGGGAATATTGCCCGGTAATTTTTACTGGTATGATAATAACTGGCACTACATCCGTAAATGGGATCACCTGAAAAATGCAACTACATTAAATGCTTTGCATCCTGATCTGAAAGCAGAGGTCATACATCATGCTACAAAAGACTTTTCTGCCAGCGATGCGATCATGAGCCGCTGTATCTCTACTTCTATTAGTTTAATATGGACAGAAGAACAGGTAAAGGAGAAGGGGGAGAAGATGGTGAATATTGTGAAGAAGGTGCTAAGAGAGCAATCTGTTTCCTTATAATTTTTTTCTCACAGATTACACGGAACAACACAGATCTTCTCTGTGCTAATCTGTGAAATCTGTGAGAAATATAATATCAATGCAACACGGGTTTTAAAGCATTCGGCTTCTGCTCCATCCAGTTTACATATTCCATTGAACCCAATCGGAAGCGGAGAGGAACAAAAGTGATCTTATCCAATTGCAATTCTTTTTTGCAGAAAAAGCCAAGATGGGCTGTGTATGAAGATTGAAATGACGGTTTGAATAATATCAACTGTGGTTGTTTGCCGCTTGCTGTATCATTGCCTTTATAATCCAGCCGGAGTTGTTTTTCAAAATCAAAATTTGCATCCTTATTATAATTTATAGGGATCTTCAGGAGTTTGTTGGACTCTTCGGTCTTCAAGGAAGGCGCAATTCGATGAGAAATGTTCCAGCCGGAGCCGTCACAAACTTTAATTGCTTTGTGTATTGTAGTCACAGAGTCATTTTTATGGGGAATACAATCATTTTGTTGCCCAATCCGGGCAGTTTCTTGCCCAAAAATTTCTCCAATAAAGATTAACAGGAACACAACAAGAAAATAATAATGTCGTTGCACCATCTTTTATTTATTTGTATTTAAATTTAGGCATTATTTTTGTGCAAAGGAAGAATTTTTTTAAGACCGCCTGTTAAAATTAAACGAACCCATGGCCCTTAGCCAGAGCTTACAGCAGAAATTACTGCAAAGATTATCGCCCCAGCAAATTCAATTGATGAAACTGCTGCAGGTCCCTACGGCCAGCCTGGAAGTCCGAATCAAAGAAGAAATGGAAGAAAACCCGGCCCTGGAACTGGATGAAGATAAACATGAGGATGCAGATGAAATGAAAGATGAGTTCAGTGAACCCGGGGAAGAAGAATATGAAGATAAGGATGGCAGCAATGACGAATACGAAAATATAGACGTAAGTGAATATGTGCGGGATGGCGACGACGAAGTGGGCGACTATAAACTCCGGGATGACAACTACCCGGAAGAAGATGAAGGCCGGCAATTGCCTTTTAAATCTGAAACCAGTTTTTATGAAATGTTGCTTAACCAGCTGGGCTTGCTAAAGCTTGAAGAAAAGGATCAGGCTATTGCGGAACAGATAGTAGGCAGTATTGATGAAGACGGTTACTTAAGAAGAGAAACGGCCGCTGTTGTTGATGACCTGGCTTTTCGTCAAAACATCAATGCAACCAATGAAGAAGTTGAATCGCTGATAAAAAAGATCCAGCAATTTGACCCGCCGGGAGTGGCTGCAAGGGATCTGCAGGAATGCCTGCTGATACAGTTGCGGAGGCAAAAAGATGAAGCCGGTCCCGCCGATGAGCGGGGGAGTGTTATTGACATTGCCATTAAAGCCATCACCAAATACTTTGACGAGTTTTCCAAAAAACATTATGAAAAAATTCAACGGGGACTGAACATTGATGACGACCAGTTGCGGGAAGTGATGCAACAGATCATCCGCCTGAACCCCAAGCCTGGCGGCAATTTGGGAGAAATGAACAAAGCGGAGAACTATGTGGTCCCGGATTTTTTTATTTATAATAATGCCGGCAAACTGGAATTAACACTCAACAGCCGTAATGCTCCCGAACTCCGCATCAGCGAGGGTTACCGGGATATGCTTAAGGAATACGAGCGGGGCTCCAAGAAAGATAAGCGCCAAAAAGAAGCGGTGCTTTTTATCAAACAAAAAATAGATTCGGCCAAATGGTTTATTGATGCCATCAAACAGCGGCAGCATACGCTGCTGAGTACTATGAATGCCATTATGCAGCGCCAATACGAATTCTTCCTGACGGGGGATGAAACCGAATTGCGGCCGATGATATTGAAAGATATTGCAGAAAAGACCAACCTTGATATTTCAACGGTAAGCCGGGTGGCCAACAGTAAGTTCGTGCAGACAGAATTTGGTACGTACAGGCTGAAGTTCTTCTTCAGCGAATCACTGAGTACCGACAGAGGCGAAGAAGTATCTACCCGGGAAGTAAAGAAGATCCTCAGCAACCTGATAGAAGAGGAAGAAAAAAAACATCCGCTGAGCGATGAACGGCTGACAGAACTCCTGCAGGAAAAAGGTTACAATATTGCACGCCGTACAGTCGCCAAATACCGGGAACAACTGAATATCCCCGTGGCGAGGCTGAGAAAGGAACTATGATGAGGTTAGTGGGGAATGCTAGTAAGGAGTAGCAAGTAGGAAGTAGCGAGTAGGGGTACGAAACCGAACGGTCTCCATTATCTGGCAGCTGCTTGCTACAAGCCCTAGTGAAATTAACAATTGCACGCACCCCACTAGCTACTTCCTTCTCACTACTAACTACTTCCTTCTCCCTACTAGCTTTCTTCACAAATTTTTTGTTCTTTCCCTTGTAATTAATAAAACCTAATTACTATTTTACACGACTAAATAGTTCCCACCTCATGGTATTTGCCAGCCTGCTGTTTCTTTTCGTCTTCCTTCCGCTGAATCTTATTTTTTATTACAGCAATAAGAACCCGATGTGGAGAAACTGGGTGCTTATTGTTTTCTCAATGGCTTTTTATGGTTGGGGTGAGCCTATCTGGATCTCATTGCTCATCTTATCATCAACCTTTGACTGGGCCAATTCTCTTTTTATACAAAAACATCGTGGCACCAAAT
>DATHDV010000223.1:0-16728 GCA_035318845.1 Chitinophagaceae bacterium | reverse complement strand
CAGAACAATAATAGAGTAGATGAGCTTATTATATTTTGCCAGCCAGTTGGGCAGGTAAATATCAAAATTGTGTTTGGTGGATGCAGAATACCTCCGGGCAATAAGGGTGACCGGGCAAATTTTTTTGAACAGCAATAATATCAATCCTTCCAGGGTGATACATCCAAGCCCGATCCATACCCATTTATCGATCTTATTACTGGTCACCGCATACAGGAGATAAAATATGACGATGTTATAAAAGACCCATATGGCCGTGTGAAGGATCTTGATCGCAATAAGTTTTGCATATGATGTCATATAAAAAATTCTCTGCTGCTGCAAGATCATCAATACCCTTTTTTTCTTTATTGATCACTGTCAGATCATAAAGTGATGTTTGTCAGGAAATAGCTCAGAAGGACGGACACTTGGGAGGCAAGAAGTTGTTTTATTGGGGACGTATATCCTTACTTTGATCTTGAAGAACCCTGTATCCCAAATATGTCATATGGCTTCTTACTAAACTGGTCATTAAATAACCAGGCTGTCAGGAAAATGGACCCGGTAAATGCAAGCACGATCAATATTTGAACAGCGGATGTTTTTTGAATAGGCTGTTTTGTTTTTACGTCACAGGACTCACCGGGGCAGTTCTCTGCTTTTTCTTTAAAGAATAACGGGTAAAATTTACAGCCCAGGCAGATACCAAATGCCGATTCAAAGAACAGGAACAGCAGGCAGATCAAACAGATAATACCTGTTATGGGGCTATAGGAATTAACCAGCACCATTAAAATAAACATGGTGGCTGATAGAATTACACCAATGACCCATGCAAACTTTTTTTGTGCGGCCCCGACATATTCGGGCACCTGCCTGCCCACGATCAAACGCCCTATTATTAAAGTGGGAGAGAACCGGGGATTAATAAAAACCCGAACGAGGAAATCAGCAAGGAAAAAGCTAACTACATATTTGATCGGCAAAAAATTATTTTTAAACAGGATGAACATTAAGGAAAGGAATGTTGCCAAGAACAGGATACCTGCTGCCGCCCTTATTTCTCTTTCATTTAATACACGGCCCTGGTATCCTTCTACGTCTTCTCCGAATTGTATCAGCTTATTCATTTTATGAATTTTAATGGCTATCCGCATATATAAACCTTTGTGTCCTTTGTGGTTTCGTAGTGTTCTTTGTGTTCCTGTTTTTTTTGTAACACAAAGAACACAAAGCATACACAAAGAACACAAGGTTATGCTTCGTCTAAGAAACGAAGTTTAACAATGGCAAAGAAGAAGTGTAGTTAAAGCGATCAAAGCTGAAAGAATGGAATATTTCATAATTGTAGTTTTTATTTGAGATTTAATAACTGTTGCAAATTCTTTCACAAGAATATTTCATTAATGGGAACATGAACTATGGTTGTCAATGAACGACAGGTTATGGTCAACGAAAGGCAGATGAGTGCTCAGCCAGATCGGTCCGTTGGAATCCCGATAAACCGGGACAGGCACGAACCAGGGCGAAGATGCCTTATGGACCTACATTGACGTATTAAGTAGGGCGCAGATAGGACTCAGATAGGACGTAAATAGGGCGCAGACGGGGCTGTGCTATACTTAACTGCTGGCCGGACATTCAAATCTCCGGCATAAAAACATTGCCCAGTTCGATCATTCGTTTGTGCATTTCTTCAAACATTTCTTTTCGGGGGTTTTCTGTTGGAACAGGAGGCAACTCAAGGGTTTGAGCCGGCCGGCCAAACTCCCGGAAGAATACTTCAAAGCCTGCCGGGGTTATCAGCAAAAGTGCTTTTGCCGTTTCACTTATAAGATCGAAATGATGCGGTACATTTTTTGGTAATACAACAAAATCACCTGCGGAAGCTTTGAACTTTTTATCACCAACATGAAATTCTATTTCACCTTCCAGTAAATAAAAAGACTCATCTTCCAGTTTATGATAGTGCGGAGGCGCCATAAATCCTTTGCGAAAAAAACAATGAATGAGGGAAAATGCACCAGCCGTATCCTTGCCTGTGGCTAAAAAAGAAAATGTATGTGCAATGTAATGAACAGAATTTTCCAATGTTGGTTTTTGGCAAAGAGGAAGCTGTAACGTGGTCTGTGGCATAAAATAGATTTATACAAATTTAGACCCAACAATTTTTTTCCTTCTGCACCAAATGGTAGATTTTAACGTAGTGTCTGGTTTTGTCTTTTTACCACATAGGAACATAGAGACATAGGCTTTCACATAGTTCTATGTGTGTATTTATCCCGATAGCTATCGGGATGTTCTATTGTGCCTATGTGGTTCAAGATTTGAAATCCGGGCACTACTGATTTTAAGCTATCCATCCCAGCTCCAATGCTTTTAATATCGCCGAAGTGCGGTTATTTACATTCATTTTTTGATAAATGTTCAGGGTATGTGTTTTGATGGTACCTGCTGATATAAAAAGCTTTCCGGCAATTGCCTTATTGGGCAAGCCTGTCACTAATAAAAAAAGGACTTCTTTTTCTCTTTCAGTAAGTAATAACAGGGCTTTTAACGACCTGGTTGATAGGTCCTCCCTGTTCTGCCATCTCCATTGCTTTTGGGTGCCATCTGTTATGACATAGGGTTTCGAGGACATTTTTGCCAGCTCAAGTGTTCTTACGACAAAATTGCCAACCGTTTTTAAAATATATAAATGATGCTGCCGGTAAACATTTTTAAAGATAGTTCTGACAGTTACCAGGCCCACTACTTTATTTTTCAGTTTTAAAGGCACATAGATAGCCGCCTTAGGGGCCGACCCGGCAAGTGGCACTGGTTTATGTTTGAGGTATTTGCTATACTCCCTGTCCATATCATTCATAAATATTTCTTTTTCATTACGAATGCACCAGGAAGCTAAACGGTTGTCGTCAATCGCATTCATCGAAAAGTCAGGGATCCTTTTTCCATCTTCGATCATTCCTTTATAAGTGATCGTGGCTTCTTTTTCGTTATAAATGCCTACTGCAAACTGAAAGGCATCCATCAGTTGATTTATATTTAAATAAATGGCTGCAGTAATTTCTTCAAGGGATAGCTCAGTTGTTATCAGCTCTTCCACTTCATTTAAGATGGAGAGTTGCTCCGTCCAGTTAATGGAACTGTTTTTTGCAACCGCATTACTCCATGAAGTAAATTGATGCACGAATGATCTTTTGGAAGATGATTTTGTTTTACTCATTGGTTTAAAAATGTTTACACCGCGGTCAGGGCCGGCCAGGGTGAATTCTATGTGCCAGTTTTTCTTTTATCAATTTTTCGGTTTTATGATGAATGGGAACCAGTACGGCGGCAATCCCCACCAGTATCAGCAGCATATACACCGGCGTGTGATGTGTCCACTTTTCAATGTAGGGATGAATGAAAAGAGCAATGAATTCAAAGACGAGCAAAAGAGAAACGATCCCAAAAAATTCGATGGTCCTTGGCTTTGTTCTCCGGCTTACAAACAATAAGAAAAATAATATGAACGTAATGATAAAAGCAGTAATGCCGATCAGCTGTAAATTATTTTTTCGTTCCGCCTCTGCTTTTTGTTTTTCTTCCGCTATTTCCTGCTGGCGGAGTTTTTCCTGGAACGAAAGATTTTGTACCTGTTTCACCTTGTCTTCGCTGAACAGGGAATCTTTAGTCGCCATGGTGATCTGCTGGTAAGCAAAAGCGCTGTCAATATTCCGGCTGGTCTTATAATGATCAGTCAAAAAAATGCTGGCTTCATATATACGTTTTGTCAAGCGGTCATTTTGTGCAATGCTGAATGATAGCCCGGCGTAATGGAGGCAGGAATCCAGCTGAGCTGTTTTGCTGAAAATTTTTGCCATGCCCAGGTAGGTCTCACATTGTACATCATCATCTTCGGCATTTTGTAAATAAGGAATTCCCAGCCTGTAATATTTCAAGGCCACTGCATTTTCGTTCATAGCTGAATAGATCTGGCCAAGATTATTTAAGGCGGTGCCGATCAGGTCTGCATCGTCTAAACGCTTCGCCAATTCCAAACTTTGTTGCGTATATATCTTTGCAGAATCAAATAGCCGGATATGCCGGTAATCATCACCAATATTAAGCAGGTAAATGTCTATCGCTCCTTCATTCTTATCTTTCTCGGCCATTGCTTTTGCTTTGAACGTATATTCCAGTCCCAGGCGATATTCACCCTGTTCAACATACACGGATCCAATAGCTCCCAGGTTGCTCCTGATCCCTCTTGAATTATTAATGGATTCATTGATTGTTAAGGCCCGGAAATAATTTTCTAAAGCTTTAGGATAATTTCCCAGGTTATCATAAGCATCCGCCATTGTTCCTAAACAAGCTGCCTCGCCTCTTACAAAAGCAATTTGTTGAGAAAGAGAAAAACCCTGTATTGCCAATAGTAAAGTGGTATCTGGTTTTGAATCCAGGTAAACACGGCCTAAACGCACCAGTGTCAGAACCCGGTTCGTATCTTTCTTTTCATTTTGAAGCAGTTGTTTAAGGCTGTCTGTTTTATTGGTTTGCGCATTGCCAATCAGAGAAATGCCAAGCAACATGAAAGCGACTATTTTTTTCATATAAACAGTATGAGAAAGGAAGTTAATGATAATTTGTTTCTTCTGCTTAGCCTGACTGAGGAAGACAGGGGCTGGCCAGTAGGCTTATAAAATATCCTGAGTTGTCCCAAAGGGATGGCTATGCCACAAACTCAGGACAACCTTCGAAATTTCTTTTATTTACCGAACACTACGGATAGCGGGGGGAGATGCCTGTAACTTTCTTTCAACATATCCGTTAAACGGAATAATTTGCGCAAACCAATAAAACAGATAGTTTTCAATCTGCCAAACAAAAAAATCATGAAACGAAAACATTTCATCATTGTATTGCTCTGCTTTTTTACCTCTATGGCCTGCCTGGCGCAGCAAGAAACGAAGGTTAACTATGGAAACAACCCACAAGCCGGCAACTATTTTAATAATAACGGGGCAAAGGTTTATTATGAAGTTTATGGAGAAGGCAAGCCACTGGTATTACTGCATGGTAATGGCGGTTCTATCCGCAGCAGGGCGGCTTTTATAGAGGAGTTTTCAAAAAAATATAAAGTGATCGCTTTCGATAGTCGTTGCCATGGAAGATCTGATTGTCCCGTGGGTTACCTTACCTATGAACAAATGGCGGATGATGTGGACAAAGTTTTGCAAGACCTCGGTATTGACTCCGCCTATGTCTGGGGTCATAGCGATGGAGGTATTGTCGGTTTGTTGCTTGCCATTCATTTTCCTGTTAGAGTAAAAAAACTGCTGGCTACCGGGGCCAATCTTCGTCCTGATTCCACAGCCGTAGAACCCGGTTTGTTTCCCTTATTACATGTTATGGAAAAACAGGCTAAAGCAGACAGCATCCATTACAAACAATTCCTGCTGCTGGTGCAGCAACCGCATATCCCTGTAAGTGATCTTCAGAAAATTAAAAGCGATGTCCTCATTATGGCAGGCGATAGAGATGCTATCCGTGTCGAACATACCATGGAGATATTTAAAAATATTCCCGGAGCATTGTTATGTATTTTGCCGGGCACAACTCATTTTGTTTATGCCGACCGGCCGCAATGGTTCAAAGAAATATTGTATGATTTCTTTGATAACCCTCCCCGCCGTACAACTACGGTGGAATTAATGAGTGAGGCCATCAAAAAATAAATTATAAGAGACTTATGGCAAGCAGGTGCCTGCCTACCGCAGGCAGGTTTGTCTACGCCGTGATGCGTGTCTCACGCATCACTTATTTTCTTGTTCCGATGCGTTAGGCGACATCAGGACATTTTATTTTGTTATGGATACGAACCAAGGCGAAGGGCTGCTATTTGAATATAAGATGAGCTACACTGGTTTCAAGATCCCAATATATCATGGCGAGTGCGATGAGATCAAATGCAGTGTGTGCAAAAATCAACAGCCATATTTTCCCGGTATAGGAGTATATAGTTCCGAAAATAAACCCAAAAATGGTAGCCTGAACTACGCCATATGTTCCCTGGCCATAATAATGGGAAAAGCCAAACCATACTGAAGTGATAAGTATGATCAATGATTTTTTCAAAAAGCCAGGGCCGATAAGTTTGCCCAGGCGTTCGAACATAAATCCGCGGAATACCGTCTCTTCTGCAAAACCAACAGTGAACATAGCGAGGATTGCCATAGGAAGCAGAGCCTTATTGCCGGCAAGGAAATGGTAGGTATGGTTTACCGGATCAGCGCCGGTTAGCGGCAACACGATTGCTTTCATCAGGAATTTGAATGCGATACCAAAAGCGAATCCTCCAACTATAGTTACTATCCAATTTCCTGGTTTTATGTAACCGATTTCTTTCCATGCTGTATGTGATAACCGAACCCATGCAAGCACCAAAACAGCCCCGACGGGTAATACCAGCATATTGCTGAGTACTATATTACCGGTAAGAATGATGACAAGGATTGCAAGAATTCCAATGGGGCCGAATCCGCGAAGCTCTGCCGCAAAACGATCTTCGGGAGTTTGATTGGCTGGATTCAACTGAGCAGTAGGTTTTTTTGTGCCGAAAATTATTCATTTTATTACAAACTCAGGATAACCTTTGAGACTTCTATTTATTTGCCAATACTATGGACAGCCGGAGAATATAGATTTAATTCTAACTTATTTTTTCTTGTTCGATTTTTTATTTGGTTTTTTTCGTAAAATTTTTCTTTTACGGCTTTCAGATTTCATTTTTTTTAATTCCCTTCCAATCAAAGACTTAAGGCCTTTTGCCGAGCTGTAATCATGGACCCTGAGGGACCTTATATCATAATGAAGTATTGTATTTTTTTTTGCAATTAATAAAAGATTTAGTCCGCCATTCCCTAATGCATGGGCATACCCGAGTTCATAATAAACATTCGGTCTTTCATATGTGAGATCACAAATGATAAATTCTGCAAGCTTAATTGCGTTAATTACTTCATTCATGATACTTCCTGATCCAATAATTTCATCACTTCTTAAGGCATTAAGTCCGATTTTCTTGCATCCTTCTTTTATTGTTTCATAAGTTCTCTTGCTATCAAGCGACATGATCACAAAAACAAAGTTTTTTTCATAAGATGGCATCTGTGTGGATGCAGAAGCAGCGATTGAACTATCATAAATACCCTGGCCTATCTTTACTGCGCCTAAAGGGGCTATGCCAAGTCCAGGTGATGCACGTGTCGAAAAAATTAAAGGAGGTAAGCCTGCAATTTTTAGGGAACTTAAAGGAGTTAGGCTACCTAAAGTGGGAAGTTGTGAAATTAATTTAGGTGATGGCGTAAATTTAGGTGATGGCATAAGAGAAAATTTAGTGGTTTTGATTTAAATTATTCTGAAAGAATTTATATGTTTAGTTCTATGTCCATATAGATTCATTAAGGTAAAAAAAAATGAACAAATAACAATATTTAATCGGAAAAAATTAGAACGAAATTCAAAGTCTTGGGTTGCAAAGTCAGGACAACCTTTGAGATTTCTTTTTATTTGTCGAGCATTACGGACAGCGGGGGATTATCCTTTGAAAAGTGTGTTGTGCCATTCGATAAATTCCTTGCTCGGTTTGTTAATCTCTTTCAAAGGTAAATGCAATAACTCTTGTCCATGGTATCGATAGTATTCTCTTCCATTTTCAAATTCTTCTTTTATTTTCCTACTTACTTGAACTTTATAATCACTCGTTATTGTTATATAACCCGAATCGAATAATTTATGTAAATCTGATCTTAATAAAACCCCATTTGAAATTGTATGCGGACCTTGCAAACTGTATTTTTTGATATGTGCTGCTTCCAAAACTGGTAATGTCTTTTCCCCACTAATAGTACATTTTCTATTATATGCGTCAGTCACTAGAATTCTAAAGCCAGGTTGACCTATTCTTACTTTTTGAAATATAGATTTTCCATAGCCCGGCCATTCAGTATCGTTTAAGGTGAATTGATTTTCCTCCCCGGGTCTGGTTGCGTATAGATATTTTTTTAAAACCATATCTATTTCTTTCCATAAGTGATTCCCTTGATCTGATTGTAAACTGTACGGTTTACCCTGAACAATGCCTGTTCTACTATAATATTTGTCAACATTTATCCAGTCTTCCTCTCTAAAGAAAATAGCATTTGACAATACGATACAGCCAATTATTGGATTGTCACTTTCCTTGCCTTTTCGGTATTTATTGATCAACTGTTTGAATTCCTGAAAAGTGGCACATCCATTTCTTTGTTCAAAAACATCCCATGCAACATTTATTGGTAAATGTGTAAAGCTTAAAAAAAATCCAATTCCACCTATGACATTATACGGTCTTTTTAATTTAAACAAGAAAGGCTCACCTTGGGATAAACCTTTGTAATTCCAAATGCCACTTGGCTGCCAGAAATTAACATCTTCTGCTGATATGTTTTTGAGGTAATTAAACCACGAGGTATCTGTAGCTCCCAGATAAAAATTCATTAATTATTTATTAATCTAAATGTAAGAAATAAGTTTGTTTTTTGTGATGACACTACAAGTTAGACCATACTTGCTCAATAGCGAACAGAACCCTGAAGAGTGCGACGCAACAGCCGATCATAGTAGTACAACAGCTTGGCTCATAATACTTACCTTTGCATTTTAAACGATCATTCCAAATGAAAGAAGTATATATCATCTCCGCCGTCCGCACACCCATCGGTTCTTTCGGCGGTTCATTAAAAGATCTTTCTGCTACACAGCTAGGTGCTATTGCCATTAAAGGAGCATTGCAAAAGGCAGGTGTAAAGCCTGAGCAGATTCAAGATGTACTGATGGGTTGTGTTTTGCAGGCCAATCTTGGCCAGGCGCCGGCAAGACAAGCCGCTAAGTTTGCCGGCCTGCCCAACGAAGTGAATTGTACTACCATCAATAAAGTTTGTGCCAGCGGCATGAAAGCCATTGCACAGGCAGCGCAAAGTATTTTGTTGGGCGATGCAGATATTGTAGTGGCCGGTGGCATGGAGAGTATGAGCAATGTACCTTTTTATGATTCCAAGGTTCGCTGGGGAAATAAATATGGTGATGTGACGCTGGTGGATGGTTTGGCCAAAGATGGATTGACGGATGTATATGATGGCGGGCCTATGGGTAATGCAGCCGAGTTATGTGCAAAGGAATGTGGTATCAGCCGCGAGGCACAGGATGCATTTGCAATAGAAAGTTATAAACGCAGCCAGGCGGCATGGGAGAGTGGAAAGTTTGCCAATGAAATTGAACCGGTGATCATCCCGCAACGCAAAGGTGACCCGATCGTATTTGCCAAAGACGAAGAACCTTATAATGTAAAGTTTGATAAGATACCATCTTTGAATCCAAGTTTTCAAAAAGACGGGACAGTAACTGCTGCTAATGCAAGCACGATGAACGACGGTGCTGCTGCTCTTGTATTAATGAGTAAGGAGAAGGCGCATGAATTAGGAATAAAACCCATTGCAAAGATCCTTTCTTATGCAGATGCTGAGCAGGCGCCGGAATGGTTTACCACAACTCCGTCACTGGCCGTTCCCAAAGCAGTTGCCAAAGCCGGTTTGAAAATGGGAGATATTTCTTACTGGGAATTGAATGAAGCATTTGCTGTGGTGGGAATTGAAAATACAAAACGCATGAAACTCGATCCGTCAAAAGTGAATGTGCACGGCGGCGCTGTTTCAATCGGTCATCCTCTTGGTTGCAGTGGCGCAAGGATCATTGTTACTTTGATCAATGTGTTGAAAGCAAATAATGCGAAGTATGGTGCGGCGGGGATTTGTAATGGCGGAGGTGGTGCATCTGCAATGGTTATAGAGAGTATGTAGATGGAAATGAGAAATAAGGAATAAGAAATAAGGAATAAGAAAGTAAGGCCTCTTCAATTTGAAGAGGCTTTGCTGTTTCCTCAAATCCCCATGGGCTTTTTCTTCTCCAAACTCTCTAAAAGTGTTTCAAACGCAGAGGCGGGGAGACGCAGAGGTTATGAATTTGAAATAAACGCTTAACTCAGTGCCTCTGCATCTCTGCGGTAAAAAATTCACAGCCATCTTCTTGTTCGCTTCTTATAATTTGTATACTCCTCTCCAAACTTTTCTTCCAGGTGCGGTTCTTCAATTAATATCACCACCAGCGTAAAAATGATAAAGAGAGAAAGTGCATACCAAAGCAGGATCGAATATTGAAAAAATATTCCTTCGCCTGCCACAGTTGTTATCACACCCAGGTACATTGGATTCCTTGAGTACTTGTATAAGCCGGATGAGACCATCTTCATCGGTTCTTCGCCAATGATAAAACTGATGGCCTTTGTGAACCAGATAGCAGGAGTGCCTTTTCCACGAAGTAAAAAAGAGACAGCTGTCCATAGATAGATAAAGATCCCGATAGCCATCAGGAAAAGTCCCGCCCAATGAAACAACCCCATATTCATATGGGGCAAACGGTTTCGCATAAACAAATAAGGGATATACCCGGCTACCGTTCCGGGAACCAGGATGGTAAAAAATATACCCCGTATCCAAAGAAGCATATGTTTTATGTTGACTTGTAAGTTACAAAATACATAATGACAATCCGCGTAAAGGAACCTTAGTGTCCTTTGTGCTGTATTTTTCTTCGTGTTCTTCGTGGTACTTGTATTTTTTATCACAAAGAACACGAAGAATGACACAAAGAACACTAAGACCTGATCATGTTGCTGCGTGCGGATAATCAGTAAATACAATAAATAACGAAGCCTCTTCAAATTTGAAGAGGCTTCGTTTTATAATGAATTTTGTACCCCCCCCTTTAGGGGATGGGGGCGTATATTATTTCGAACTCAGATCAGCTCTCAGGAAAAGTATTTCACTCCACCTTCTGTCTATAGATTCATTAGAGATCTTTAGATATTCGTCCCAGGCGCCATTTCCATATACAGCATTGTATCTTTCGGCAATCGGCTTTTTAGCGGTAGGATCGAGTTCTTTCAGTCCGCCTTTCAACCTTGTAACGGTTACTATTTGTGGTTCACCGGAGGCGATAACTGAATAAACTGCTACGCTTTCATTATTTGCTGCCCAAACTTTTTTCAACTTCTTCGTAATATCAGTTGCAGCGGCGAGCATGCCGGGTTTTGGATAAATATGATTAATGACGATCTTATCCGTATAGTCGGTTAACTGAGCGGTACTCATATCGGCATTGTACTGGCTATAGGTGGAAGTACCGGCACCGGTGGTGAGTGGCATCACATTTTTATTCCAATCAAGGATATGTTCAGCACTTATATCGCCCCGGCTATCCATGGCTTCCCAGCTTGCGGGTCCTTCTGAAACATGAAAGGCGCCGTAATCAGGACCCGTTTGCACTTCGAATACTCTCCATTTCCAATCCCCGCTATGATATTTCTGGGCATGAGCTGCAAGCGCTTTTTCAAATTCAACAACTTTGTCGGCTTTGGGTGTAACCCGGAATGAACTGATAACATTTTTGGTTTGGCTTATGCCCAATGCAGGAATGAGCATGCAGAAAAGAAAGATCTTTCTCATATGTTTTGGTTTTAGTGTGTTTAAAAATAAAAAGAGGGTAAAATTGAAATAGGAAAGGAATGATGGAAAAGGTAAGAATAAAAAAAGTATCACCAAATTATTTCTTGGTGATACTTGCCGGAATAAAATTCCTATAGGATCAGTACACTTATAATATCAATAAATGCCCGGTACCGAGGATATTCTTTTTGTCATCCAATATTTTATAATAGATCATACCGTTCCTGTTGGAAAGGGTTTGATTGGGTACCAATTTTGTACCAGTTGTTACCGTTGATAATACTTGCCCGCTGATGCCGAAAAAATAAACAGTAAGTTTTTCGTTGGTATTATTGGTGATATTCAGGTCTTCTCCTTTTTGCCAGATATTTGGATAAAGCCATGCCAGATTTGCCTGGCTGGATTTAACCGAAACAATTTGTGAATATTTCTGGTAACCGGCCATGCCCTGGATATTCAGGCGATAATAAGAAACACCGGAGAGCGGGTTATTGTCAACATAACTATAATTGGCGACGGCTGCATTCAGCGCCTGGACACTTGTTATCTGGTTAAAATTCCTGCCATCTGCCGAACGTTCAACGTTGTAATTATTAATATTGTCTTCGGATGTTGTTTTCCAGTTTACTTGCACGTTTTTGTTTTGCATGCTGGCCGTAAAACTGGTCAGGGTTACCGGTAGCGTAGTGAAAGTGTAATAAACAGTTATCCTGATATGATCGACCTGCCCGCCCGTTACCACATCATCGCTGTTATTCCGCTGGGCAGCAATGGCCACACCGAATTTATTATCATCAATGAATTTATAATCCCAGGTTTCGCCCCAAAGATCAGTGGGACCTCCATAGGTAATGTAACCATCAGAAGAAGGATAAGGAGTACCCGCTGCTTTTTCCACACCGGCAATTGCTCCTGTTTTTACAATGCGGACACTATAGTCTGAAGTGCGGGAATTGGGATCAGAACATTTCATTTCCACTTTTATCCCGTTTATGATTGTCCCTGCCGGCAACGTGAAACCGTAATTATTGGTGAGCAGGTAATCGGTATGACTACCGGCTGTCCCGGGTATATTTCCGAAGCTGGCATAGATCTCATCGTCCAATCCAACATTAGAAATATTTATCCATGACTGGCTATACCCCGGAATGAGGGCATTGGAAAATGAATTGGGATTATCCGGGCCTGCAACCTGTGCAGACAGGTGCATGCAAATGAACGGACATAGGTAGAGTAGATGTTTGGCTTTCATAAAAGGATATTTAGTGGTTCTCTTTAAAAACGTTGTAAAACTATATAACAGTACTTTTCCATGCAACCTTTCTCCGCTTTATTGAGTAATAGATCATAGTAATCGTATTTATCGTATTCAATTACTAAGGGGATCTACGATTTTTTTCCCGGCAGGTCAATTAAGGCGGGAAAAAAGGAAAATAAAGCGGGGTATTTTCTGGAGGTCCTGCATTCAGAAAACTCAAAAACAGGCAGCTATTTCTGGGTAGTGGGTCAGTTTCACGCTGAGGCCGCTGAGCTCGCTGAGAGTTAAACCAATATTCTCTGCGTTCTCTGCGCACTCTGCGTGAACCTTTTCAAACCCGATAGCTATCGGGTGACCCAGTACTTATTTCTGCGCAGCAGTTCCTTTTCTTTTAAAAAATATTATAGCTTGCTGCAATGATCGGAATAAGATTTGCCACCGAAGATGACGCTGAATTGATCGCGGAACTCAGCCGGCGGACTTTTTATGAAAGCTTTGCTGCGCAAAACAGCAAAGAAAATATGGACATGCATATGGCAGAATATTATGCCGTGGAAAAAATAAGGGCCGAACTTAAAGATCCTTTTCACATTTTTTTTATGGCTTATGATGGGAACCGGCTGGCAGGATATGTTAAAATGAATGAACGTATAAAAGAAGAATCAAAGGAACTGGAAAACCCGATCGAGATAGAACGTATTTACGCTGTAAAAGAAATGATCGGGAAAGGTGTCGGCAAAATACTGATGGAAAAATGTTTGGCCATTGCCAACGAAAAGAACAAAAAAACCGTCTGGCTAGGTGTATGGGAATCCAATAAGCGGGCCATTGAATTTTATACCCGCTGGGGGTTTGAAAAATTTGGCGAACATAATTTCCCGGTGGGGAATGATCCCCAAAAGGATTGGTTAATGAAAAAATTACTCACAGACCTGTAAATCTTTGCCTGTCATCTTTCGGGTTTAAAGAGTAAATTTGATAATCCAAGACAATATGAACACACACAAATACCTGAATAAAATTTTTTTGATCTTGTTCTTAATACCTGCTATTTGTTTTTCCCAGGAAAAAAAAGTGGCGATCAGGATAACGCAGGATGAATCTTACACGGCCAGTGATTTTCAAACAAACATTGCCCTTGAGAGAAAAGGATTTAAAATTAAGATCTTGCTTGACCAGGTGGATGGTGTTTACGTTTTTGCCAGCATCCGGGATTCGGTTTACCGGTTTACGGAGACCAGCCCCATCCGTGACTTTGGCTATCTTAAAATATTAGAGTTGCGTGAGGAAGATAAATTCAATTCGAATAAGGAATTAAGTCTTAGTGAAACAGGCTGGTCATATTGGTTTTATAATGACAGCGCAGAATGGCACCCTTTTAGCCCGAGCATCATCACCCTTGACAAGGGCCGTTATGTTTGCACCAAAGTTATCAAAGAGTTGTATGATGTAGCGGACGGGAAAGTCATAAAGCTTAAAAATTTGAATACACCGCTTTACCTGTTCTTCATCGCAGTAAAAGATTATGATGCAGCCGGGAAGCCAATGACTGAACTATTGCGGCGTAAAATAAAAATAGATTGGCAGGACGGGTACTGAGACAATTACTATCCACGTAACCTTCAAGGTCCATCCATAACCACGTTACCACAAAGACAATGCGCCGGTTTTAACCTTTTCATGTAAATATTCCGGTTCTTGCCAGCACTAAATACCATTCCTATTCGTTAGTCATTGTCAGAAATCATCTTTTTCGACAAAAACAAACGGCAATTAAACTTATAACCTGGAAGACAGTCTATCGACTGCCCTTTCATTTTTAAACCAAAAACCCCATTTATGAAGGCCAAAATCCTTTCGTTAGCAGCAATCGTTTTTTCTTCCTCATTAATTTTCACAGCTTGTCAAAAAAACGCAAGCAACGACACAGACTATAACAATGAATCAACTGTCCATTCTGATGACCAGTCCCGGTTCTCAGGTGAAATGGATGCAGTATCCGATGATGCAGCCGGAACCCTTGATGCTACGCCCGGATTCACAGGACGTGGTAACGAGGTGCAGACGCTTATTTGTAATGCCACCGTAGTGGTCGATACACTGAGCAATCCAAGGACGATCACGATCACTTATAATGGTAATAATTGTATGAACACCCGTTCCCGTACAGGTGTCGTGGTGATCTCCATGGCGCAGGGAGTCCGGTGGAAAAATCCCGGTGCAGTGGTGAATGTAAATATTCAAAACCTCAGGATCACCCGTCTCAGCGATAACAAAAGTATTACGATCAATGGCACCCACACTTACACCAATGTAAGCGGTGGACTGCTGATCAACCTGGCGACACTTGGTACGATCACACATACGCTTACCAGCAACAATATGTCTGTGACCTTTGATAATAATACACAGCGGACCTGGCAGGTAGCCAAACAAAGAGTGTTTACTTATAATAACGGGATCGTTATTACTGCTACCGGTACACATACGGAAGGAGGCATTACCGGTATAGCTGAATGGGGAACCAATCGCTTCGGCCATAGTTTCACTACTGCAATAACAACACCATTGGTTGTTCGCCAGGATTGTAATTTCCGCCTCACAGCCGGCAAGGTCACGCATGTAACATCCGGTTTCAATGCTGTTGTAACCTTTGGTCTTGATTCTAATGGTAATCCAACAACATGTCCCGGCACCGGTAGTTATTATATGAAGATCGTATGGACAGGTCCCGGCGGAAACCCGCATACTATTATTTGGCCTTATTAATTTAAACGATAAAAAATATTCAAAACCGCGCCGATCTTATCGGGGCGGTTTTTTGTTTCAACGCTTTTGCAGTTACTTGAAGTTTTATACCGATTGTGCATCCGTAATAGCCCAACTTCGTTGGACTAAACGGCTGCAACATCGGCATTATACAGAATAAGTTGAACTAATTTAAGAATCCAATTGGTATAAAAACTAAATTAGCGGCTAATGGCTTCCACGCTCATAACAAATATCAGGCTGCTCGTTAACACCCGTGAGCAAAACCAATTGCTGAAAGGAAAACAATTGGCCGAATTGCCTTGTATTGAGAATGCATGGTTGCAGATCGAAGATGGCATAATAGAAAGATACGGGAGCATGGCGGAATTAAAATCTTTCCATCACCAGTTATCCTCTGTTATGGATTCAGGAGGAGCAACTATTTTACCAGCCTGGTGCGACTCTCATACTCATTTGGTTTTTGCTGCAAGCCGCGAGGAAGAATTTGTTGATAAGATCAATGGTTTGAGCTATGCGGAGATCGCAGCCAAAGGGGGCGGTATTTTAAATTCGGCTAAAAAATTAAATGAAGCTTCCGAAGATGAATTATTCAATATGGCATGGAAGCGTCTCGAAGAGATCAGCAGGCTCGGGACCGGCGCTGTAGAAATTAAAAGCGGTTATGGTTTATCTGTGCAGGGAGAATTGAAAATGCTCCGGGTGATAAAGAAGTTGAATGAAAGATCAAATGTATTGATCAGATCAACTTTTTTGGGAGCACATACATATCCATTGGAGTACAAAGAAGATCACCAGGGATATATCGATCTTATCATTAAAGAAATGCTACCCGTGATCGCCAGGGAAAAACTGGCTGACTATATAGATGTGTTTTGCGAGACCGGTTTTTTTTCACCCGAAGAAACAGAAACCATCTGCCGGGCCGGTATGAGTTTCGGATTAAAACCAAAGATCCATGCCAACCAGCTTAACTTATCAGGAGGGGTGCAGACAGGTGTAAAACTTGGAGCATTAAGTGTTGATCACCTGGAAACTATGGACGATGCTGCAATTAAAGCATTGGCAGGTTCAAATACCATCGGAACACTGTTACCAACCGCTGCTTTTTTTCTCCGCATGCCATTTCAG
>DATHDV010000222.1:0-23441 GCA_035318845.1 Chitinophagaceae bacterium | reverse complement strand
AACGTAAACAGGAAGTACAGGGTATGAATTTTATTGTGCCGGCCACTATCGTGGATGAATTTTTGGATAAGGCAAAGATCAAACCTGAAATGAGCGATATATCGCTGGCTTATGAAGATGCAATGAATTTATTTGATAGGTCAAGATTTAAAAAGGCGCTGGTAAAATTCAATGAAGTAAAAGGTATGAACGCTTCTTTTCCCTTTATTGACAAATATATTTCCGATACACAAAGGAATATTGACAAGGGGCTTGACAAAGGTGCCGGCGGCATTGACCCCATGTATTATTATATCGGCGGTGGGGCGGTACTGTTGATATTGATAGTAATGTTGATGATGAGGAGAAAGAAAAAAGCAGCCTGATACATTTAATGAGTTATAAAAAAATGCGAAGTAATTACTTCGCATTTTTATTTACAAGTATAGTAATATCATTGTTGTTCAGGTTCTGCATCGTCATCATCCGTTTGCCTTCCGGTTGCAGCCGGTTTCTCCTTCGGCTTTTTCTTCAGCCAGTCCGGATCTTTCTTTAGTTTCTGCACGTCATCTAATTTGCTTACATATAAGCTGCGGCCATGGGTGCCGAGTACGATCTCATTTTCCCTTTGCTGTATGGCAATATCATGCACCGGAACAGATTTGGGTAATCCACCATTCCATGTCATAAAACTACTTCCCTGGTCAAAACTTACATATAAACCGCCATCGGTACCTACATAAAGGATGCTGTCATTCTTCGGGTCTTCTCTTATTACGTTGACCGGTTCAAAGGGCAGATCCTTGCCTATCTGTTTCCAGCTAGTTCCATGATCATCACTCATAAATAAATAAGGAGCAAAATTGTCGCTGCGGTAACCATTCAGTGAAGCGTATACTCTTGCTTCTTTATGCTGGGAGGCAACAACCCTGCTTACCCATAAACCGTGAGTCGTGAGTCGTGAGTCGGGAGTCACAGCTTTTCCTTTCTTGGGACTTCCCTCTTTATTTGAAACCTGGCTGATGAGTTGCCATGAATATCCACCATCTTTTGAGAGTTGAATATTCCCGTCATCCGTTCCTGCATACAACATTCCAAAACGCAATGGCGATTCGCTTAATGTGGTCAATGTTCCATAAGGCACATTACCCGGGACTTTTCCATTGGAAAGATCCGCGGTAATACCGATCAGCGTATCACCTTTGTTCAATGAACGGTACAAGCGATTAGCACCGATATAAAAAACATCCTGGTTATGTTTGCTTAACAGGATCGGTGTTTGCCAGTTAAAACGAAGAGGTATTTCACCCAGTTCATGTACCGGGCGGACTGATTTACGGTCAGCTCTTGTTTTGCGGTTCATTCTTGAATAGACGCCAAACTGTGAACCGGCATAAGTTGTAGTGTTATCTCTTGTATCTACCTGCACCTGCATGCCATCGCCACCTACCAATGATTTGTAAGGATAATCGCCGGAACTCTGCCAACCGGGACCAGCTACATAACTGGAAGGGCCATACCATACATTGTTATCCTGCAAGCCACCATATACATTATAAGGTTTATCGTCATCCGTAACCACTGAATAAAATTGCCCGACGGGAGGAGTGTTGGCAAAGAACCAATGTTCACCGTTATCATAAGTAATATTACAGCCACCGTCATTGCCGTTGATCATATGTGAATCCCTTTTCGGATCGATCCATACCACATGGTGATCGCCATGCACATTCCGCTTATCAATACTCTTGAATGTTTTGCCACCGTCAGTCGACATCTGCAGCGGCACACCGGTTATCACTACTTTGTTTTCATTCACGGGAGAAACAAATATTTTCCCAAAGTAATAGCCATATGTGCTGTAAATAGTAATAGGTTTAGTGTGTGTTTTTTTCCAGGTCATGCCGGCATCATCGCTCCGGTAGATCTCACAGCCAATGATGCTGCCCTGGAAACCATCATCGCCGGTATCCAGGTAGTCCCATACAGCAGTAGGTTTTACTTTATCCGTTGCTACCATTTCTTTTACAGATACAGCGGTGTATTTGCGGGGGAAGAAATTTTTTCTGAGAAAAGTATCCAGCTTCTTATTGTCAAGCTGCTCAAACTGTTCTTTGGATAAATTTTTAAAATCATCTTTCTTGTAAAGCGTATCTGCTTTTTTGGTAGTATCCGGCTTTGTGTTATAATTATCTACGATCGCATAAACGATATTCGGATTCTTTGGATAAACAGCTACCCCGATACGGCCGATCTTATCGCCTGTCAGGAAACCCGAACCGGGACCGGAAACTATCTTCCACGTTTCGCCACCATCGTTGCTTTTATAGACGCCACTTGTTTTCCCGCTTTCCACAAATTTCCAGGCAGCCCTTGTTTTATACCACATGGCAGCATAAAGCTCATTGGGATTGGATGGATTGATGTCAAGGTCAACGGCCCCGGTGTTATCATCCACATACAAAGTTTGTTTCCATGTTTTGCCGCCATCTGTTGTTTTGTAAACGCCTCTTTCTTTATTGGGAGAATATAAATGTCCGAGCACCGCCACCCATGCGGTATTGTTATCCGTAGGATGCAGTTGAATTTTCCCGATATGTTGCGACCCGGGTAATCCAAGATATTCCCAATGCTTTCCATTGTCGCTGCTTTTGTAAACACCAATGCCGGAATAAGAAGAACGGCTGCTGTTCACTTCGCCGGTGCCCACCCAGATAGTCCTTGTTTTCCAGTTCACAGCTATATCACCGATGCCGATCACATCGGCACTGTCAAATACAGGAACAAAAGATTGCCCGTTGTTGGTCGTGTACCATAAACCGCCGGTGGCATAAGCCACATAGAATTCAGTAGGATCCTCGGCATTTACATCCAGGTCAACCACCCGGCCACTCATAATGGCGGGGCCGATATTGCGGAACTGGATACTGTTGAGTATGGATCTTTCTTCCAGCATTTTGCGCTGCTGCAGACCTTTTAATCTTTCATCAGCCGGGGTTGGATTAACCTGCGACCATGTTGTTAAAGTAAGGAAACTGGTTATTGACAGCAGGAAAATTTGCTTTAATTTTGGAGACATAAACAGTCGGTTTTGACGTTATAAGTGCGGAAGTCCGGCGGCTAACAGCTAAAGGCTAATAGCTATCAGCTTCCTTTTCAAACTTACTAAACTATGCGCTTTATCATTCTTTTTTTTCTTCTTATTTCCCTAAACGGTTTTGGCCAGTTGAAAGACTATAAGATAAGTGTAAGGGGCGATACCCTGAACCGGGTGGACATGAAGGGTCTGAAGCAGGGGCCATGGGTGATCCATGTGGATGAACTGCGTGGTGAAAAGGGCTATGAGGAAGAAGGATATTTTGAAAATGACAATAAAGAAGGCACCTGGAAAAGATATACACTGGAAGGAGTGAAGATCGCCGAAGAAAATTATCACTGGGGAAAGCTGCATGGAAAGTCAAAATATTTTACGTTCAATGGCGGATTGTTGCGGGAAGAAAGCTGGCGGGCCATGGACCCGGCCAATGCCTATGATACGGTCACGGTTTATGATCTGAAAGATCCTTCCAGGATAATAGACAATGTGGTCGTAAAAAATGACGGCTATGCAGTGAAGCATGGCAAATGGACTTATTATGACCCCGTGGAAGGGACGGTAACCGGCACTGAAACGTATTGGCTGAATAAAATACAAACAGGTGATGGTGCTTTAGTAAATGATGATGAGATCAAACCTATTTCGGTAACTGCAAACAAATCAAAATCTGATACCGTAACTAAAAAAATTACAAAACCCAAGGAAGTATTGGATTTCGAAAAGAAGAATGCCGGCAAGAAGAAAATAAAAGTGAGAGATGGAAGTACGGGGAATTTGCCGGAGCCTTGAGTAATGAGAAATAAGGAATAAAAAATAAGAAATGAAAAAGTGGAATACATTACGCAACACTTTCTCATTCCTTATTCCTTATTTTTCATTTTTTATTTTTAAAGGGGTTATTGGTCGCATGGTTTGGCGACTGTGTATGATACATAATGGGTTAGTTCTTGTCCTCGTCCATCCTGGTCAATAAATTTTAGCTTTACAGGAATATTATATTTTCCCGGTTTGTGTGGAGCATTTATTTTGAAGATTGCTATACCACCTTCTCCTATAACAACCGGAATCCCATTTATAACTATTGACTCATTGTTAAGCCTGGCAAATGAACCTACTCCGGCTTTAATTTCAATTTCTTGCCCAGCATTAAAAAAATAACTGTTTTGACTCACCAATGCTTCGGGGAAATAATCTATGATATCATGGATAGCTATTTGTTCATTACAAAAAGTGATTATTTGGTTTTCCCGCAATCTTATGTAATTATCCATTCTTGAAAGGATAGCAGAAGTATGAACAGCATCTGCATTTTTGAAATTATCCTTATAGAATCTCTTTCCATGTTTTTGTCTTGATTCTTCAGATTCAGCTTCAATTGATATTGAAAATTTATTTTGTATTAAAGAATCGATTGATGTAATTTTTCTATCGTATTTAGACAACTTATTCAACAATTCGTCTGACTTTGAGAAATTTATTGTTTTTTCTTTTCTTAAGATCTCGATATAGTTGTTCATTTCTTTTGCCAACTTTTTAGCCTCATTGGCTTTATGTAGCCAATACTCGGCCTTTTCTTTTGTTGCCGGATCGGTTGTTTTACTTTCTAATGATTTTAAAACGAACTCAGTGTTTTGCCTTATGAACGTATTAGAGTTTTCAATACTACCTTGTAAAGATGCTACAGTATATTGATCAGTCTTATTTGTGCAAGCAGAGTAAAAAAGGAAAATAAAACAGCTAAAGAAAGTTGGTTTCTTCATAAAGTGGGTTTGATGGTGGCCATTAAAAGTTTGGGTACAAGGCAGGAACGGCAGGTCAGATCAGTTTATTTTGCCGGCGGTCTTATTCCTATCAAAATAATTCTTAAAGAAAAGCAAATGATACTGAATGGAGTTTCTCCAATAAGGCCATTCATGCTTGCCCGGCCGCTCGGTGTAGTCATGCGGGATTTTCAATGCCAGCATTTTTTCATGTAATAAATGGTTGGAAGGATAGAAAGGATCACTGTTCCCACAATCGAAAGTAATGACCAAGCTGTCTTTAGGATAATGCTCAATTAGATTGGGTACTGAATAATTTTTCCAATTGCCTGCATAATTAATTGTATCGCCGAGTCTTTTTATGATATCGTACTTATTACGGGAGCCATAAAGATCAAAGCCACCGCTCATACTGCCACAGGCGCCAAAGGTTTCTGCATGACGGAAAGCAAGGAATAAAGCCCCATGGCCACCCATGCTCAATCCGCTAATGGCCCTTGCTTTTCTGTCTTTGATCGTTCTGTAATGCGCATCAATATATTCAGGTACTTCTATACTAATATAAGTTTCATATTTCATTGAAGAATCAATGGGGCTGTCAAAATACCAACTGCTTTTGCCTCCATCAGGACAAACGATCAGCAAATTGTATTGGTCAGCATAATCTTTTAGTTGCGGTACCCGTATCAGCCAATTACTATACCAGCCATCATATCCGTGGAGCAGATAAACGACGGGAAAACTTTCTATTCCGCCGCGGCGGGCAGGTTTCTTAGTATAGGTAGCTGGTTTTATCACCACGCATTTAAGATCCTTGTGCATGGCATTACTATAGATGCTGATCGTGTCCACCTCAGCAGCTTTGGCCGAAAAAATAAAAAGGAAGAAGCAGGGCAACAGGAACCGGCGGAGTCGCATAAAAAAACATTTGGCTGGTAAATATAGTTAGTATAATTTTGATATCAAATTGATATCATAAACTAAATTATATGGAAAAGATCATCAAACCATTTTCAGGATTCATGGTCCTGGTATTATCACTCGTGGGAATCGGGCTTGGTATTTATTTAATCAGCCTTTCAATTCATGGAGAAACGGTAGAGGGCCCGGGGATATGGATCGGGACGATCATGCTGCTTTTATGCTTTTTTTTATTGGCAGGACTAACTGTTATAAATCCCAACCAGGCCAGGGTCTGTACTTTTTTTGGAAAATATACAGGCACCATCAAAAACAACGGGCTGTTATTTGTAAATCCATTCTACAGGAGACAGAAGATATCCTTAAGGGCCAATAATTTTGAAAGCGCCAAGTTGAAAGTAAATGATAAGATGGGTAACCCCGTGGAGATTGCCGCGGTAATTGTATGGCAGGTCAATGATGCCTATAAAGCGCTTCTGGAGATCACCGATTATTCACAATATGTAAAAATGCAAAGTGAATCCGCTATCCGGCACCTGGCTACCAGTTGTCCTTATGATGAAATGGAAGATTCATCCACAGGGTCCGGTGCAAAACCAGAAGTAACATTAAGGAACGGGGGAGAAAAAGTGATAGAAATGCTTGAAAAGGAATTAAGCGAAAGATTATCTGCTGCCGGAATAGTAATTAAAGAAGCAAGAATAACACACCTGGCCTATGCACCTGAGATCGCCGGTGATATGCTAAGAAGGCAACAGGCTACTGCCATTGTTGCCGCAAGGTTTAAGATCGTGGAAGGTGCGGTCGGAATGGTTGAACTTGCTTTGGAAATGTTATCCAAAAAAGAGATCGTACAACTGGATGAAGAAAAGAAAGCAGCGATGGTAAGTAACCTGATGGTGGTTCTTTGCGGCGAGAGAAGTGCTCAACCCGTATTGAACACCGGAACATTATATCAATAATCCTATTGGTTATCCTGTGAGTAACAAAAAATCATTTGTTATACGAATAGATAACGAGACTTACCGGGCTCTTGAAAAATGGGCCGCCGATGAGTTTCGCAGCGCCAACGGGCAGATCGAGTATATTCTTTTTCAAAGATTGAAAGAGGAGGGAAGGATCAAAGATCCTGTTGTGAAAAACACGAATAGATCCGAAGGGAAAAAATAAAAAAAGTCCGTTTCAAAAAACCAGGATAAACACAGAGTAACAGTCCCGATAGTTATCGGGATTGAGTTTCACAGAGAAAATAAACCCTCTGTGTTTCTCTGTCACTCAGTATCTCTGTGTTGAAATCTTTTTTTAGACAGCCTCTTCTTAATATGTATCTGCAATAAAATCAAAAAGCTTTTTTCTCCTTCGAAGTCTGCATCGGGTTCTTTTCCGCTCCGCCGCCACCACCTCTTTGTCCGCCACCTTCTTGTTTGAACACCGTGAATTTAGAAGGTTGTGGTACGGAAGGCCATTTATTATTACTTTCATCAATGTCGGCGGTTTCCCTCATCGGGTCAAGCCGGACAGCAACGACCTCCTTATCTTTCATAAATACTTTGGTCAGGCCTTTTTCATTTTTTCTCCATACCTGCACCGGTATTCTTTCAATTTCTTTTGTCCCGTCTTTATAGGTCCATTCAAGAATGATGGGCATCACCAAACCACCTTTATTAGTGAATTTTAATTCATAAAAATTCTTGCCGGCAATTTTTGCTTTTGTTTCATCATCTAAAGGGGCACTGCCAGCGGTTGTATGTACCGCATAGCTGGAAGTATCATATGTTTCTATTCCACGGGCATAGCGCCAGTAAAAATCACGGAGGGTAGTATCAGCATCTGTTTCAAATTTGATAGTATTATCTTCCTTGTTGCGGACCTTTGAAATATCTTCAAATGCATTTACCCGGGGTTTTTGATTCTTGCGCATCACTATGGTATCCCTTAACCCCGTAGCAGGGGCGAAATCTGCTTTTAATGCTTTTATAGTATCCAAAGAAATGTCACAGGCATCGGTTCCGAAGAACCATCCTCTCCAAAACCAGTCAAGGTCTTCACCACTGGCATCTTCCATCGTGCGGAACAGGTCAGCAGGTTCCGGATGTTTGAAAGCCCATCTTCTTGCGTATTCTTTGAAAGCATAATCAAACAACTGGCGGCCCATGATGGTTTCCCGTAAAATATTCATTCCTGTTGCGGGCTTGGAATAAGCATTCGGTCCAAAACCAATAATGTTCTCTGAATTGGACATGATAGGTTCCAATTGATCTTTTGGCAATTTCATGTAATCAACTATTGTATTGGCCGGGCCACGGTTGCTGGGAAATTTATTATCCCACAATTCTTCCGTGAGGTATTCTACAAAAGTATTCAGCCCTTCATCCATCCAGCTCCATTGGCGTTCATCGCTGTTGATGATCATCGGGAAAAAATTATGACCTACTTCATGTATCACCACACCCAACATCCCGTTCTTGGTTCCTTCGCTATAAGTGCCATCTTTTTCCGTACGGCCGAAGTTGAAACAGATCATAGGGTATTCCATACCACTGCTGGCTTCCACACTTTGTGCAACAGGATAGGGATAAGGGATCGTGAATTTGGAATAGGTCTTGATAGTATGAGCAACAGCCTTGGTGGAAAATTTTCTGTATAATCCATATGCTTCTTTGCCGTAATAACTCATCGCCATTACTTTTTTTCCTTCTACCCAGGCGGGCATAGCATCCCATACAAACTTGGGACTTGAACCCCATGCAAAATCACGAACATTATCGGCTTTAAAGATCCATGTCTTCTTTTTATCTGTATTATTATTTTCTGATGCTTTGGCTTCATCCAAGGTTACAATTTCTAATACATCTTTAGCTGTTTGTGCTTTCTGCCAGCGGGCAAATTGTGCGGGGCTTAATACCTGCTGATAATTTTGACATTCACCCGTGGCGCCGATGATGTGATCGGCAGGGACCGTCATTTGCACTTTAAAGTTCCCAAATGTCAATGCAAATTCACCACGACCGGTAAACTGGTGGTTTTGCCAACCCTGGAAATCGCTGTACACACAAAGACGGGGATACCATTGCGACATGGTGAAAAGATAATTCCCGTTATCAGGAAATAATTCATAACCACCACGGCCGCCCTGTTTCTGGCGGTTAGGGATATTATAATACCAATCGATCTTAAAAATAAATTTTTGTCCCGGTTTTAAAACCGTGGGTATTTCAACCCGCATCATTGTTTTATTAACTGTATATTTTAATGCTTTGCCTGTCGCATCGGTTATACTTTTTATCTTATCACCAAAGTCATTTGGTTGGGAAGCGAGTTCCATCCTGTCAACCAGTGAAGATGCCGTTCTATCAGGCATGTTACTTCCGTCCTGGTAGTTGGCATTATCAGAAGAACTATGTTCGTTCTCATCCAATTGCAGCCACAAATAGGTTAACTGATCGGGTGAGTTGTTGAAATAAGTGATCATTTCACTTCCCGTGAGTTTCAGGTTTTTTTCATCCAGCTCACATTTAATGTCATAATCACAACGCTGCTGCCAGTATTTAGGACCGGGAGCGCCGCTGGCAGAACGGTATTCATTGGGTGTTGGTAAAATGCCTCCCAACTGCTCAAACTTATTTCCATGATTGGAGTTGGCGTTGTTCTGGGTATTTTGTGCAAGAAGAAAGCTGCAAGCTATCAACTGCAAGCTGCAGGCAAGAAGAAATTTTTTCATAATTGATTTTATTTATTTTACAAACTTTAATGTCATCACCAGGGAATTCTTTCCAATGCCATTTTTAAGGCTAAACTGAATATGCCCGCCGATAAAAATATCACCCATTCCCGCCGGTTGATTTTAAACAAGGTCAATATGGCCCATGCCAGCAGTAAGATCATTATTACTACAACAATCTGACCGGCTTCAAGACCCACATTAAAACCAAACAAGCCCCAGCCAAGGCTTTGATCTTTGGCCAGCATGAACCGGATAGCATTCGCAAAGCCCATACCATGTATCAATCCAAAAAAAAGAGCTAAGAAATAATTGATGCGGATCGATCCTGGAGTGAATTTTTTCTGGAACAGGTTGCTGACTGCCGTAACAATAATCGTGCAGGGTATCAAAAATTCCACCCAACGGGATGAGAACCGGATAATATCGAGCACACTTAATGCCAGTGTGAGTGAATGACCAATGGTAAAAGCAGTTACCAGTATCAAGACCTGTTTCCAGTCCTTTAGTACATAAATAGTGGCAAGGGCGGTAATGAAAAGCAAATGATCCAATGCTTCCCAATTCATGATATGCTCCCAGCCCAAGCCAAAATAAAACCTGAAATCACTCATACTTTTTCCCGGCAAACATCAAACCATTGCCCTATTTTTATCGTCTGTCTTCAAACCGGGGTTGAAAATAAGCCCCAAATTTGTAACCAGGAAAAATATAGTGTCAATGGCATCATTCCTCAATAAATGGTTTTTTATTTTAGTTATGCCGCTCCTATTGTTTAATAAAAGACCAATCAGTGATAATATGGAAGCAAAATCCCCTTTTCGGGGGATGGGTGGGCTTCACCCGTTTCATGTAAGCGTTGTGGAGATCAATCATAATGCTGCGGATAAAACCCTTGAGATAAGTTGTAAAATATTTACAGATGATTTTGAAAAAGTGCTGGAACAAAATTATAAAGCCAAAGTTGACCTGATCAACCCTTCCAACAAAGCAGCCATGGATACACTGGTTAAAAAATATATCACTTCGCATTTATTTCTTAACGCCGATGGTAAACCTGTAAAATTATCATATGTCGGGTTTGAAAGAGAAAATGAGGCCGTGTATGGTTATGTAGAAGCGGATAATATTGTTTCTGTAAAAAAAATTGATATTACCAATAAACTGATGCAGGATCTTTTTACCGACCAGGTCAATCTTATGCATGTAATAGTTGGGGGGAACAGGAAGAGCACTAAGCTGGATTACCCGGCTACACAGGCAAGTTTTAGTTTTTGAAAGATAAAAGAAAGCAGATGATAGATGATAGTTGATAGTTGTTCCTGTTGAAGTTGCTTAACTGTTTTGGGCTATCAATATTATCGTTGAACTTGTAACTATCATCTATCAACTATCATCTATCAACTATCATCTACTCATCCATTTCCTCTCTCAACTCCTCGCTTATTTTCACCAGCACTTTATCAATACGGTGGTTGTCCATGTCTATGATTTCAATGATAAAACCTTTCCAGGTCAGTTTTTCACCGGTCTTTGGAATATGTTCCAGCTCATGCAAAATAAAACCGGCAAGGGTGTCAAAATCATGTTCACCTTCATTCATCCAGTCGGCTTTTTCAAAATAGGTAAGAAAATCATAGAAAGGGATTTGCCCGTCAATAAGATAAGTTCCATCATCTCTTTTCCTGATCTCATAATCCGGCACGTCCGGTTGGGGCATATCGCCCACAATGGCTTCGAGGATATCATTTAAAGTGATCAACCCTAAAATACTCCCATACTCATCCACAATAAAACAACAATGCAGTCTTGACTGTTTGAATTTTTCCAGCACCTGGTAAGCAGAATTATTTTCCGGTACAAACAATGCAGGTTTCATAAGTTCTTTAAAGAAAGTATTGTCCGGGCTTATATAAAGGTCTTTGATGGATACCACGCCTTTGATATTGTCAATTTCACCATCGCAGATCGGGTAAACCGAATGAGGCTCCTGGAATATTTTTTCCTTGATCTTATCCTCGTTATCATCCAGGTTGAACCAGATAATATCACTGCGGTGTGTCATCAGCGAAGTGATGTTGCGGTCGCCGAGATGAAATACCCGCTCGATGATCTCCTGTTCGGCTTCATCGATCGTACCGGCTTCCGTACCTTCCCCGATCAATGTTTTGATTTCCTCTTCTGTTACAGCATCGTCTTTGGATCTCTTGATATTAAATACCCGGAAGAATAAAATACTTATCTTATTCAACAACCACACGATGGGGTGCGTAACACTGGCAAAAACATTCACCGGACCCGCTACCAGTTTGGCGATCCGTTCTGCTTTTAACAATCCGAGTTGTTTAGGGATCAGTTCTCCGAAAATGATCGACAGGAAAGTTACTATAACGACAATGATCGTTATGGAAATTGTAGCTGCATAAGGCTTCAGCAGATCGATCTTTTCGATCGATGGCTGCAGGGCCCCCGCAAAACGTTCACCGGAATAAACACCGGTAAGGATAGCGATCAATGTAATGCCGATCTGTGCAGCAGACAAAAACTTTTCAGGGCTATTGGCAAGCTCCAATGCTCTTTTGGCTTTCAGATCTCCTTTTTCAGCCTGGTGTTCCAATCTTGATTTCCGGGCCGAGACCAGGGCGATCTCCGACATCACAAATAATCCGTTAATAAATATTAAAGCCAGTAGTATGATAATCTCCATTTACAAACCAGGTTAATTATCGAAGATAGCAAATCCGCTTATAAAACCGGTGACTTTATCCCGGGTTAAAAGATCTCGCCGGTGGCAATAATCAAAGGGAGTCAACAATTTTTTTTATCTTCCTTTCTTTTATCGATACAAAAACAGGTAAGCTCCCTTGATATAAAATACATGGTAAGATTCATTCATTCCCGGTTGGTCCGGTGGTTGTTGGCCACAGGTCTTTTTTTCCTGCTGCTATTATCATTGCTGCGTTTTGTGTTTCATCTTGTTTTCGCCCCTGCCGGTGAAAAGAATGTGCTGGGTGCATTCTGGATGGGATCCCGCTATGATGCACGGGTGGTTTGTGTTTTTCTTTTTATTATTTTCCTGGCGGGAGTGGCTTTTTTCTTCCGGCCGTTCAGCAATACGATCGCCCGGAAACTATTAATGATCTTTACCCGTTTCTTTGGATTGCTGATCATCATCGTTTACACATTTGATTTTCTTCACTTCGAATACCTGCGGCAACGGCTCAATGCCAGTGTACTTAACTATGCAGAGGATGCAAAGATCTCCGGGAATATGGTATGGGAGAGTTACCCTGTTATTAAAATATTGCTGGCATGGTTTATTTGTTTTACAGGGATTTTTTATGCAACCCGGTTCATATTCCGGTTCAGCAATACGTTACCGGCAAAAGTTTCAAAAACAAACCTGGTTACCAGTTATACGATCATTTTTTTTGTTTTTGCCCTGGCTATTTATGGCCGTGCCAACAAGTTCCCGTTACGATGGGCCGACGCATACCGTTTCAACAGTGATTATAAAGCCAACCTGGCGCTTAATCCGTTCCAAAGCTTTTTCAGCAGCCTGAAATTCCGGAAAATAAGTTATGATATTAAAAAAGCAAAACAATATTATAGCCTGGTGGCTGCGCAGGTTGGTGTAACAAACCCCGATACGGTCTCCTTGAATTTTCTTCGTCCAACCATTGTAAGCGATTCTGTAGTATCCACCCGTCCAAATATTGTCCTGGTTATTTGTGAAAGTTTCTGCGCTTATAAAAGTTCAATGTGGGGAAACCCTTTGAACAGCACTCCATATTTTAATGAGTTGTGTAAGAATGGAATTTTTTTTAAGAATTGTTTTTCTCCTGCTTATGGTACAGCCCGTGGCATCTGGGCGATCATTACCGGTGTTCCCGACGTTGTTGAATTAAAAACGGCCAGCCGCAATCCCAATATTGTAGATCAGAATACAATTTTAAATGATATACAGGGATACAATAAATACTATTTTATCGGGGGCAGCGCCAGTTGGGCCAATATCAGGGGAGTGCTTACAGATAATATTAAAGGATTGCATTTGTACGAACAGGAGGATTACAAATCACCGTCGGTTAATGCGTGGGGGATCAGTGATAAGGATTTATTCCTCGAAGCTAACAACACATTAAAGCAGCAGGCAAGTCCTTTTTTTGCCGTGATCCAGACGGCAGACAACCACCGTCCCTATACAATTCCAAAAGAAGACCGACCATTTATAAAATTGCGGAGTTTTCCAAAAGATACGTTGGAGAAATATGGCTTCTGGACCAACCAGGAGCTGAATGAATATGCATACACTGAATATACTTTTAAAACTTTTTTAGAAGCGGCAGCCAAAGAAAAATATTTTAATAATACCATTTTCGTTTTTGTAGGTGATCATGGCCTGCGTGGCAATGCAGGTGATATGTTTCCAAAAGTCTGGACAGAAGAAGCACTGACAAGTCATCATGTGCCATTGTTATTCTATGCTCCTTCTCTATTGAAACCGCAGGTAGTGGAAAGAAAAGTGTCACAGATCGATATTATACCGGGTTTGGCATTTTTGGCAGGTTTGCGGGTAAACAATACCACACTGGGAAGAAATATCTTTCTGAATACTTCTTTACCCGACAGTAACGAGATCAGCAATCATACTTTTATCCTGCAACCGGATAATCATCTTATCGGGCTTGTGACGGGGAAATATTATTATAAGTACGATCTGCAATCAAAAAAGGAGAATGTATTTTCAATACTGAATAATGATCCCCTGCCTCCGGGTGAACCTGACAGCGCTTTCCTACATCAAATGCATGACCTGACCCTGGGGTATTATGAAACTTCCCGGTACTTGTTATTCAACAATAAGAAGAAGAAATAACATTGCGTTCTTCGTGCCCTCTTTGTGTTACTGGAAAATCAGGAACACAAAGGACACAACGGATCACAAAGGGCACTAAGATTTATATATGCGGACAGCTAATTTATATTTTCAATGCTGAGCCTTTTACAGGAAAATGAAGTCCAAAATATTTGTTGAATACAAGGCCGGTGAATGTTCCGTAAATAATTCCTAATGCCATTCCACCCGCAATATCTGATGGATAGTGAACGCCCACATATACCTGTGCATATCCAATAGCACCGGCCCATAAAAAAACCAGCCATATCCAGTTCCTGATCAAATGACGGAATGTGAGAAAAAGAAATGTAGCCATGCCAAAATGGTTGGCAGCATGATTGGAAACAAAACCCCAACCATTCGGGCAACGTACCAGTAAACGGAGATGTGCGAGCATATCAGGGTTATTGCAGGGACGGATGCGTTCAAACCCGTATTTGAAAAGTTTGGTTCCTGTCATATCCGTTAGAGCAACGGTGACCAGGAAGAAAATGATCCACCAGTAAGCTTTAACCCTGAAATTGACAAGTACCAACACGAGGATGAACAGGTAAAGCGGGATCCAGAATATGGAATGACGCATGAAAGGCATGAGGGTATCAAAGAGCGGGTTGGTCCATTTGCTGTTTAATTTTACAAACAGGTCATGGTCCCATTGAATTAGTTTTTGCCAAAAAGTGCTTAAGAGGTACATTGCTGCAAAAGTAAGATAAGACGTTAATAATAAGCAGTGCTTCATTTTGAAAAAATTCACACTGAGTGCACAGAGAACGCGGAGAATATTTGCTTAACTCCTCTGCGAACTCAGCGACCTCTGCGTGAAACTGATACACTACTTCAAATATCACAGTTGCTGAAAAGAAGTAAAATATCTTTATTTGTAGTCCTTTTAAACGACAACATAGGTAATTAAGTGCTGGTAAAATATAAAATACCGAAGACCATTCTGTGGGTCATCAACCTGCTGCTTATCTTCCTTATAATATTTACCCTGTACAGGCTGGTTACTTTTTTTGCTTTCCGGCATAAATTTTATCCGAATGGAATTGGTTTTGGCGATGTGATCCCTTCTTTTTTAATGGGCATCCGCTATGATCTTCGCTGGATAGCTTTTATACTGATGCCGGTTATTATTTTCAGTATGCTGCCAAACCTGTCTCCATTTTATTCAGCAAGGAATAAGAAAATATGGACCACGTATCTTGCCCTGGTCACTTTTTTTGTTTTTTTCTTTTTTGCCGCAGGATTTGTTAACCTCTCTTATAACCAGGCACCGTTGGATGCAGGGGCAATGAATTTTGTGGAAGATTTCAATATATCCTGGAAAATGATGAAGCAGACCTACCCGTTATTCTGGATGATACTCGGGTTGCTGGTGGCCGTTCTCTTTTTCCGGTGGATGTATCACCGCAGTCACTGGCAGGTCATTAACAGAACAGAAGGCAAGGGGATCCCATACCGCAGAAAACATTTTTTGATCGCTGCTTTGATACTTGGAGTATTTGCTTGGGGAAATTTATCATGGCCACCGTTGGGTCGCAACGACAGTTTTAGATTCAGGAATGAATTCAAATCTTATCTCGCCATCAACCCGATGCAGAACTTCTTTGCCACATTAAAATTGCGCAAACCTAATTTCAACGAACAAAAAGCAAAAGAAGTATTCCCGGTGATGGCGGAATGGATGCAGCTTCCCGATCAAAATAATTTTTCTTATCACCGGATCATTGCTCCCCGCAGCGGGTCGCTGGAGAACCGCCCGAACATTGTACTGGTGCAATGTGAATCATTCAGCATGTATAAAAGTAGTATGAGTGGCAACCCGTTGAACACAACCCCGTTTTTTGATTCTTTGTGTAAGGATGGAATTTTTTTTGAACGATGCTTTGCCCCGCATTTCTCAACGGCAAGAGCCTTATTCGCCATTTTAACGGGCATCCCGGATGCTCAGCTCTTCAAATTTTCCAGCCGCAATCCTGATGCTGTAAAACAACACACCATTATAAACAGCTTTGAAGATTATGATAAACATTATTTTTTAGGAGGAGATCCTGAATTCAGCAATTTTGAAGGATTACTAAAAAATATCAAGGGACTGCAGATGCATACACAGGGCAGTTTCTCTTCTCCCGAGATCAATGTATGGGGCATCAGCGATAAAGATCTTTTCCTGGAAGCCAATACTGTTTTTAAAAGATCAACGGGATTGCGTGGAGAACGCAAACCTTTTTTTGCCTTTATACAAACTTCAGGCAATCATCATCCTTATGTCAAATCCATTTCTGAAAAAGACACTGATTTTGAAAAGATCTTTGTGGCCGATGATGAGCTGAAGAAATATGGCTTTGGATCATTGCAGGAGTTCAATGCATTCAGGTATTCCGATTATTGTTTTCAAAAATTCATAGAAGCAGCCAAAAAAGAAGCTTGGTTCGCCAATACCATTTTTGTTTTTGTGGGCGACCATGGAGTAGCAGGCAATGCAGAAGCCATGTACCCGAATGTATGGACCGAACAACGACTTACCGACGAACATGTGCCACTGCTTTTCTATGCCCCTGAATTATTGCAGCCGGAAAAAAGAACTGAAGTGGTTTCGCAAATTGATATTTTACCAACCATTGCCGGTATGCTTCATTTGTCTTATGTGAACACAGCTTTGGGAAGGGACCTGCTTGATCCTTTAAAAAAGAATAACTATGCATTCATCACCAATACGGCCGGGGCGATCGGCATGGTTACCGATGATTTTTATTTTACCCGCAATATTAATTTCCCCGATGAACAACTGGCGCCCATGCATGCAGGTGTGAAACTCAGTAAACAACAGGAAGATTCTGTAAAACAAAGGCTTTCTGTATTTACCACTGCTTTTTTTGAAACAGCCAAATACCTAATTATGAATAATAAGAAGGACTAACTATGGGATTCATATTCTATAAGAAGATTTTGTTTCAAACAAAACATACTCCTGATGCTATTCAGCAAATACTTTCCGATATGATCGCTAATCCCCGGAATAATGCAGTCATTGAAAAATTATTAGTGAATGACTGGTTTGTCCGGATAAATTTCAGCGGCAATCGCTTTCAAATAATGATTGGACGGAATGCTCAATGGCATGAACGATCAGGGATGCATTCAGTTTTGAAAGGGAAAAGCAGAAAGAAAAATAATAAACAAGAAAGTAATATTTCCATGATCGTAAGACCGTCTGACGCATATGTGATTTATTTAGGACTTATGTTTCTCTTTATTACTATGTTTCTGCTTTATGCAATAGCGAATAATAGTACGCCGGTTATAATAATATCATCCATTCTTCTTTTTTGTCTTATATCCTTTTTTTAGCAGACTTTAATTCGCAAATAAAAATCTTCAGACGGATAATTGATAGTTGTTTCGGCTGATAGTGAAATCAAGTTGTTTGTAATAATCAGTTGCACGGAGTGTCAGGCAAAAAATTTAATAATTACTTTTCCCTGCCACCAATATCAGTCTCGGTGTTTTTCTTATATCATAAGAAGAGAAGTTATAATCTCCAAAGACCTCCTGCACCTGCAGGCCCTGGAAGGCAAGCATCTCGGTAAATTCTCCCAATGAAAATTTGGCGACCCTTTCCGTGTTCTCAAAAGGTTGGGATAAGGATGGATCCGTTACGGTGATCTTTTTATAAAAATGGGTTTCATCATCCCAGCGATGAATATCATAACGGCTTTCACCAATTTGTTTCACTTCGTTATGTACCAGGTGTTCTTCTGCATAATGAACATTGAGGTAGTCGATGACAAACAGGCCGGCCGGCTTCAAACTTTTGGCAATGGTCCGTATGGCGTCATCATGTTCCCTCCTGGTTTTGAAATAACCAAAACTGGTGAAGAAGTTGAAAGCATGATCAAAATAATTTACCCAGAAAGGCAACCGCATATCATGCACATAAAAGCTGAGATTGTCTTTTTCAAATTGTTTGGCAAAGGCGATGCTGTCAAAGGAAATATCAATGCCGATCACTTCAAAGCCCAACGATGCAAGAGTTTTACTGTGTCTTCCTTTTCCGCAGGCCACATCCAGCATCCGGCTTCCGGGTAAGGGCTTTAAATGTGCGATCAATTTTTTTATGAAAGCATCAGCCTCCTGCTCGTCCCGATCAAAGTAAAGTTTATGGTAGAAAGGAGAATTGAACCAGTTTTTGTACCATGCCTGCTCGCCCATAAGCAAATATAAAACACCCTTAGTTCGTTTGAAGTTCAATTTTGGGGTTGGATGTTGGATGTTGGAGGTTCGATGTTCGATGTTATGAGGTTTTTGGAATTTATAGGGGTCTTCCTGAACCTCCAACATCCAACATCCAACCTCCAACAGTATTAAAACAAGAACTATGAATAGTTCAGTATTTTCGTAACCTTAAACTTACATAGTGCCACTGATCAAAAGCATATCGGGAATAAGAGGAACCATCGGCGATAAGCCAGGAGAGAACCTGACCCCTGCTGATATTGTAAGATTTACGGCTGCATTCGCCACGCTGTTGCTGGAGAAGCAGGGAAAAAAGAAAGCCCGCAAGAATATGGCCTCGCCTCTTAAGGCAAAGATGGTGATCGGCCGTGATGGACGAACCAGCGGTGAAATGGTCCGTGGCTTTGTGGCCGATACACTCATCAAAATGGGTATTGATGTAGTTGACCTCGGGTTATCTACCACGCCTACGGTAGAAATAGCAGTGAAAAAGGAAAAAGCGATCGGGGGAATTATCATTACAGCCAGTCATAACCCCGAAGAATGGAATGCATTGAAATTGCTTAATAAAAGAGGGGAATTCATTTCCGCAAAGAGAGGTGAAAGAGTACTTGCACTTGCAGCAAATGAAAAGTTTGTCCTTGCTGCTGCAGGTTTACCCGGGAAACTAATACCTGATGACAGTTACCTGCAAAAACATATTGATGCCATCCTGGAATATCCATTGGTCAATGCAAAAGCTATTGCGAAGCAGGAATTTAAAATTGTTGTGGATGCTGTCAATTCCACCGGTGCCATTTTTGTTCCGGCTTTATTAAAAGCATTGGGCGTAAAGGATGTAGTGCTGCTAAATGGAGAAGTGAACGGAAAGTTTGCACATAACCCCGAACCACTGCCTGAAAATCTTATTCAACTCAGTAAAGAGGTAGTGTTGCAGAAAGCTCATTTGGGTATTGCTGTTGATCCCGATGTGGATCGTTTATGTTTTGTGTGTGAAGATGGCAGCATGTTTGGTGAAGAATATACTTTGGTTGCGGTGGCTGATTATATACTGAGTAAAAAGAAGGGTAATACGGTCAGCAACATGAGCAGCACCAAGGCCCTGAAAGAAATAACACGCAAACACAAGGGAGAATATTTTCCTTCAGCAGTGGGAGAGGTGAATGTGGTAAAAAAGATGAAAGAGGTGAAAGCGGTGATCGGCGGTGAAGGCAATGGCGGTATCATCGTTCCCGATTTTCATTATGGACGTGATGCATTGATCGGTATCGGACTTTTCCTGAGCCATCTGGCAAATCATAAAAAAGGGATCAGGTCACTCCGGGCATTGTATCCCGATTATTTTATTTCCAAGAACAAGATCGAATTATCGAAGGGCATTGATGTGAAAACAATTTTTGAAAAGATCAAAAAGAAATACAAAAAGAACCCCATCAATACTGAAGACGGGTTAAAAATTGAATTTGATAATGACTGGGTGCATCTCCGCACTTCCAACACTGAGCCTATTATCCGCATTTATGCAGAAAGCGACCTGGAAGCAAAGGCTAATAATATGGCGATGCAGTTGATGAGGGATATAAAAGAGTTTATATAAGAAGTATCAATTCTTTGGTATGGGTAGTCCATACAAACGGAGAAAAGATAATTTGTCCCAGTATCCTCTTTGAAAAATGATCTTTCCTTCCTGAATGTGAAAAAACCCACAACCCCGGAGTCCTAATGGATCCTTCCATTCCAAAATAGCCCATTCACCATCTTCAAAGATGTTTTCCATAATACAAACCATATCTGCCCGTGAAAATTCTTCAGCAAACATTTTTTTTATGGCTTCTTTGCCTTCAACTGGTTGAGTATTTACCTGGTGATTAATGGCATTCTCCGCATAAAAATCAGCAATAGCTTCAACATCTGCATTGTTAAATGCGTTTATCCACTTTTGTACAACTTCTTTGGGTTTCATATAGTTGAATATGGAGCAAATTTCGAGATTTGTATTGAGATTTATAAAAAAATGGGGTAAAAGAACAGAGCAGAAAAAGGTCGTTGATTGCTTATCTTTGCGCCTGTTTTTTAGATGAACAGAATTTACTTCGATAACGCCGCTACCACCGCACTCGACAAAGAAGTGCTGGATGCCATGTTGCCTTACATGACTGAAAAGTTCGGCAACCCATCTTCTATTTATTCTTATGGAAGGGAATCAAGACTGGCGATCGAAAATGCAAGAAAATCAGTTGCTAAAATATTAAATGCTCATCCCGGTGAGATCTTCTTCACCAGTGGTGGTACGGAAAGCAACAACACCGCCATCGGCGCTGCCATCCGGGATCTTGGATGCAAACATATTATCTCATCAGCCGTCGAGCATCATGCTGTGCTGCACACGGTAGAGCATTACGACCATGATGAAATGGTGACCACCAGTTTTGTAAAACTCAAGAGCAACGGTCATGTAAACCTGGAGGATCTTGAAGAACAATTGTCATCTCATAAAGAACGTTGCCTCGTTACATTAATGCATGCTAATAATGAGATCGGTAACTTGCTGGATATTGATGCAGTAGGGAACCTGTGTAAATCATACAATGCGATCTTTCATTCCGATTGTGTGCAGACAGTAGGTCATTATCCATTGGACCTGCGCAAAACACCCGTACATTTTATTTCAGCCGCGGGTCATAAATTTCACGGACCGAAAGGGATTGGGATCTTATATGTGAATGATAATATCCATATCAAACCTTTTATACTCGGCGGCGGGCAGGAACGTAATATGAGAGCCGGAACAGAAAACCTTTATGGTATTGTTGGTTTTGCCAAAGCATTGGAACTGGCGATGGCAAACCATGAGACCGATAGTCAATATATCCAGTCGTTGAAGTCGTATATGATCGAACAACTCAGAAAAAATATTGCCGGGGTTCAGTTTAACGGTGACCAGGAAGGCAGATGTTTATATACCGTGTTGAGTGTTGCTTTTCCGAAAACTGAAAAGTCAGAAATGATCCTTATGAATCTTGATATGAATAATATCTGTGTCTCCGGTGGCAGCGCCTGCAGCAGCGGGGCCGATATAGGCAGCCATGTTATCCGGGCGATCAATAATAATCCCAACCTCGTTACAGTTCGCTTCTCTTTTAGTAAACACAATACAAAAGAAGAAGTGGATGCGGTGGTTTCGAAAGTGAAGGAACTCATTTAAAATTTCAATACTCAGAGTCTTGTCACTCCGACGTAAGCAAGATGCAAGCAAAGCTTGTACGAAGCTTAGGGACGAAGTCCGGGAGTCTCAGAGATTGCGAAAAACAAGCAACTCAAAGTCTTTGAGATGCCTCGTACCCCGGCATGATAAGACCCTGATAATCTCCCAATCTTCCAATTTCCCAATTTTACTTTTCCCAATCGCCACTTACAACAACTTTTTGCCTTTTGTAAATAAAATTTGGTTCATTACGAAAATTTCGTAGATTTACGAAAATTTCGTAGCAATGGAAAAATTAACCCACGTTGAAGAAGAAGCCATGCAGGCCGTATGGCGCACCGGCGAAGGCAATGTAAAAGCCTTTATGGAGCATCTCGATGAGGCGCTGCCATATACAACAGTCGCTTCCACTATTAAAAACCTTGAAAAGAAAGGCTATCTCAGCAGCAGGCTGGTAGGCAATGCCTATCTGTATAAACCTGCGGTGAACGAAGATGAGTACAAAAAGAAATTCATGGGCAATGTGGTGAAAGAATATTTTGACAACTCCTACAAAGAGCTGGTGAATTTTTTTGTGGAGCAGAAAAAATTATCAGCTAAAGAGCTGAAAGAAATTATCAACCTGATCGAAAAAGAAAAAGGTTAACCTGTAAAACTATTTCTATGTCTTTCTTCTTCATTTATCTTATAAAACTATCAGTCAGTCTTTCGGTGGTATTTATGTTTTACCATTTCATTCTTCAAAAGCTGACATTTTACAACCACAACCGCTGGTACCTGCTGGGATATACTCTTCTTTCTTTTTTCATTCCTTTTATTAATATATCAGCCGTACTGGAAAAAAATAACTGGAATACCAATGAGGTGGTTGACTGGATACCGGTTATTCATACAACAACAGCGGTTGGTTTGCCGGAAAACACTCCCGGTACATTTAATATGTGGGCTGTGATCATCCTGGTAATAGCTGCAGGGATGTTTATTATGCTGGTTCGCCTGTTGCTGCAATTGCTTTCTTTTCACCGGATGATGAAAAAAGCCTTGCCGGTCAGCACAGAAGGAATGAACCTGTACCAGGTCAATGAGAACATCATTCCTTTTTCTTTCGGCAATTCCATTTTCATTAACCGTCACCTGCACAACGAAAAAGAACTGGAGGAGATCATCCGCCATGAGTTTGTGCATGTAAAACAAAGACACAGCCTTGATATTATCTGGGCCGAATTACTCTGCCTGGTCAATTGGTTCAATCCTTTCGCCTGGATGCTGAGAAGATCCATCCGGCAGAACCTTGAATTCATTGCTGATCATAAAGTGCTGGAGAACGGCATCAATAAAAAAGAATACCAGTACCTGTTGCTGAAAGTGATAGGTAACAACCAATATAGTATAGCAACCCAATTCAATTTTTCTTCACTCAAAAAACGTATAGCCATGATGAACAAACTCAAATCAGCCAAAGTGCATTTGCTGAAATTCCTTTTTGTAATGCCCGTTGTCATTGTGATGCTGCTGGCATTCAGGAACAAGTATGAAAACAGGGGAGTACCTGCCGCGAAAAATATTGTGCAGGATACGCTTCCTGCTAAACCCAAATTGCCTGATGCAATTTCTTCGATCGG
>DATHDV010000221.1:0-20499 GCA_035318845.1 Chitinophagaceae bacterium | reverse complement strand
TAAAACTTGTTGAGGAAAAAAAGGATAGATTAACAATCAGGAACAAAGGCCGGGAAATAGAGGCTTTACAATCCCAGATAGACAAAAAGAAGGGGACTAGCAGGGCTAAATAAAATCTTTTACGTTCACCCTGTCCCAACTGGTATATAGTTGCACTACTAACACTTGTTTGTATTGAAATTAGTTTCTGCCTAACTTTGCTGCCACAACAAATGCGATTGTTCATATGTCTGTTCCAACCTTAAGTATTCCCACAAAGAATCTCTTGCGACTGGGATTAAAGAACACTGAAAATATCCACTATCAACTATTGCCTGAAGAGTTAGTGCAGGATTCTATCCGTATTGGCGAAGGTGTTCTGAACGACACGGGGGCCCTGGTTATCCGCACCGGTGAATTTACCGGCCGGTCGCCAAAAGATAAGCTCACCGTAAAAGATGAGACGACTACTGATTCTGTTCACTGGAATGATTTCAATATTCCCATTGAGCCAAAATATTTTGATATCATTTATAAAAAAGTATTGGAATATAGCAACCAACTACCTGAGCTATGGGTTCGGGATTGCTATGCCTGTGCCGATCCCCGCTATCGTTTGAATATTCGTGTCATCAACGAAAAGCCATGGAGCAATCTTTTTGCTTACAATATGTTCTTAAGACCCAAAGAGGAAGAACTGGAAACCTTTGAACCCGACTGGCATGTTATTGCCGTGCCCGGTTTAAAATTGGATTCCAAAGAATGCGGCACCCGCCAGCATAATGTGTCATTGGTCTCCTTCAAACATAAAATGATACTGGTGGCCGGCAGTGGTTATACCGGTGAGATGAAAAAAGGGATCTTTACCATCCTCAATTATATTTTACCCCATGAAAAAAATGTGCTGAGTATGCACTGCAGTGCCAATATGGGCGATGAAGGTGATACAGCTATTTTCTTTGGGCTAAGCGGAACCGGAAAGACCACATTAAGCGCCGACCCCAACCGTAAATTAATTGGCGATGATGAACATGCCTGGACGGCTGACAATATTTTTAACTTTGAAGGCGGTTGTTATGCAAAAACGATCAACCTGACCGAAGAAAAAGAACCGGAAATATATAATGCCATCAGGCCGGGTGCTTTGTTAGAAAACGTGACATTCTATCCCGGCACGAACAAGATCAACTTTGATGACGCTTCCATTACTGAAAATACAAGGGTATCCTATCCATTGCATTTTATCAGCAATGCAATGGAACCATCGATCGGTGGGTTGCCAAAAAATATTTTCTTTCTGACCTGCGATGCATTTGGTGTTTTGCCCCCGATCTCGAAATTGACCCCGGGCCAGGCCATGTATCAATTCATTTCAGGATATACCGCCAAAGTAGCGGGAACGGAGGCTGGAGTAACAGAACCCAAGCCAACATTCAGCGCCTGCTTTGGTGCGCCTTTCCTTCCTTTACATCCCGGCACTTATGCCCATATGCTTGGCCACAAAATGCAGGAAAATAAAGTGAATGTGTGGATGATCAATACCGGCTGGACAGGCGGACCTTATGGCACTGGCAGCAGGATGAAATTGAAATTTACAAGGGCCATGATCACTGCGGCGCTGGAAGGGAAACTGAATAATGTTCAGTTCGAAGCTGACCCGATATTTGGGGTAGCCATTCCAAAAGAATGTCCCAATGTGCCGGCAGAAGTATTAACCCCCCGGAATACATGGGCCGATAAAAATGCTTTTGATGAAAAGGCAAAATACCTGGCCGGTCTATTTGTGAAGAATTTCGAAAAATATGCTTCGGGTGTATCCGCGGAAGTGCTGGCGGCAGCGCCGAAGTCCTAAGAAGGGATCACGACATCGTTTTAAGTCATCATTTAGTATTTCTTTTAGAATACAATGATGACTTTTGTATCAGATATCAAACTATGATCCCCTTTAAGAATCTCTTTCTCGTTATTTTTTTAGCCGTTGCTAATTTATCTCTTGCCCAAAGCAAAGATGAAGAGTTGCTTGGCTGGAGCGCTTCCCGCAAATTGACCTGGAATGATTATAAAGCCAGTCCAGACCCAAACAGCGATGCGGCAGCTTCTACTACTTCTTATCTCGCCATTGAATATCATATCCGCAGCAATAGTTTTGGCTATAAGATACAATCTATGTTTTCCAAAACCCGTTCCTGGGGATTGCATAAAACCGCTTATATCCTCAGTCACGAGCAGGGACATTTTGATATCGCAGAGATTTTTGCCCGCAAACTGAATAAGGAAATGAATGAGTACAAGTTTAACAACAGGACATACCAGCAGGACCTGAATAAAATATACAATAAGATCCTGGATGAAAAAGAGAAGATGCAGAATGATTACGACAAGGAAACCAACCATAGTATCAAAAAGGAGGAACAGGCGGAGTGGTTAAAGAAGATCGCAAAAATGCTGGCAGAGTATGAAGATTACGCCAACTATGATTAATATTTTACCGTCAGTGAACTCCAGAATACATCAAATAGCTGTTGTTCATCTTTTTCAAGGTCTTCCGAATTTATTTCAATGATCATTATCCCTTTCTTGCCTTTGCCATAGCTTAATACAGAATAAACTTTTATATCGTCATCCATTTTTAAAACAGCTCTTTTCCCTTTGAGTAAAATGCCGTTATTCGTTTGTTTTTCTATATCCGTTTTGCTTTCCTTATAACCTGCTTTGATATCGTCTTCTGCAATCTGGGCGAGCATGAAATCAACAATTCCGGTCGGGCTTAATGAAGAATAAACCTGGATCATGATCCCTGCCCCTCCTGCAGACATTAAAAGTATCTGCTCCGCATCTTCATCAATTGCTTTTGAGGTAACGGAGTATTTTGAGGGATAGCTGAAAGAAACAGGGCCTTTTTGAAAAGAGAGAAACTCTTTTTTCCTGATCTTTATAACGATGCTCTTTCCATCTTTGAGCATAAACTTTGCAGGCTCACCCAATGAAGCAAACACTGAATCACCGTCTATCTCAATAATATAATCTTTTTCAGATTGGGCAGCCAGGTCGTTTAGCCCTGCTATAAGCAAAAAAAGGAAAAGGAGTTTTTTCATACTATAATTTTAAAACAACTCATGCGGTTTGCTACTCATAAAGTAAGGATAACAGCTGTTTTCTAAAAGTTTTTACAGGAATTCCGTTTATGGTTTTAGGGGTCCAGGGAGGCGACTCTTCAATTAATTGCTTTACTTTTTTTTCCAGGTCTGGTTGGCCGGGACGGCAATCTGCGCTAAATGCTTTTACTATTCCTGATGTATCAATTGTAAACACAAGCGTAATATTATAAGTTGCCTTTTTCATTGAAGGCAGGGTGCCTGCATACCTGCTAAGCGTTTTTAGCAGGTGAATAATAAAATTGTGGTAAGCAGCTTTGTCGCCCGGAAATTTGGATGCGATCTCTGCTTTTTCATAAAATTTTCCGGTGGAATCCCAACTAATGGATTCATCCTGTTGCTGGGAAAAGCTTTTACATACAAAAAGGAATGTAACACAAAGAAGACATAAGAGTTTCATCCTGTTTATTATTTACTGGTTTTAAAACAACCCGTAAAGCTGCGCATCCACTTTTCGTATGATCTCACCGAAGTGTTCCTCATTTTCCGGGAACCTGTTTTTATCAACATCAATGATCAGCAACCGGCCTTCTTTATATTCGGCGATCCATTTATTGTAGTATTCATTGAGCTTTTTTAAATAATCCAGGCGGATATTTTCTTCATATTCCCTTCCCCTTTTTTGAATATTGCCTACCAGGGTTGGAACAGAAGCATTGAGGTATATCAGCAGGTCAGGCGGCTGCACCAGTGTTTTTAATGTCTGGAAAAAATGAAAGTAGTTATCAAAGTCTCTTTTGCTCATCAAACCCATTTCATGCAGGTTGGGTGCAAAGATGTTGGCATCTTCATAGATGGTCCTGTCCTGTATCACCGTTTCAGTTCCTTTCTGGATCTCTACTAATTGGCGCAGGCGGCTGTTCAGGAAAAATATCTGCAGGTTGAAACTCCAGCGAGGCATATCCTCATAAAAATCCATGAGGTAAGGATTATGATCCACGTCTTCAAAGTTGGGGATCCACTTATAATGTTTGCTCAGCATTTCTGTCAACGTGGTTTTACCGGCGCCGATATTACCCGCCACTGCGATATGCTTTGGTTTTGATTTTGCTTTTGCCATGCCCCTGTCTCCGCCGGGGCGGAGAACTTAATTTTGGAGTTAATAATCGCTATTTGAAAAACTGAATATAGAAAATCTTTTTATCTTGAAATAATTGTTGTCATTTTCTTTCTCCCCTTTAGGGGTTGGGGGCAAAATAATTCAACCCTATTGCCTCCCTGACCAGCTCCATTGTGGCTTTAGCACTTTTCCGGGCTTTTTCAGCCCCTTTTTCCATTACTTCTTTCAGGTATGATGTATTATTCCGGATACTATCCGCCTTTTCCCGGATAGGGCTGATGAATTTCACCATATCTTCTGCCAGCTGTTTTTTCATATCGCCGTAGCGGATGGAGCAGTTGTCGTAATCACTTTCATATTTTTTAACCGCTTCTGCGTCACTCACCAGGTTCATCAACAAAAAAATATTTTCTATATAATCCGGTTTCCTGGAATGAGGTTCCGTTGGCCCTGCATCGGTTTTTGCCTTCATGACTTTTTTCCGGATCAACTCATCATCATCTGAAAGGTACAAAGTCGCATATTGGTTTTCACTCTTACTCATTTTGCCGGTACCGTCCAGGCTTGGAACTTTTATCAGCTCACTTCCATAATTGAATGCCTTTGGTTCCAGGAATACTTTACCATAACGGTGATTGAAACGTTTGACAAAATTGCGGGACATTTCCAGGTGCTGCTCCTGGTCTTTACCTACCGGCACCAATGATGCCCGGTGAAGAATAATATCGGCAGTTTGTAAAACCGGGTAAGTAAGCAGGCCGGCATTTGCATTATCAGGTTGCAGCCTTACTTTCTCTTTAAAGGTTGATGTTTTTTCAAGTTCACCTTTGTAGGCAAGCATATTCAGGTAGAGATATAATTCAGTCGTCTCATGAATATGGCTTTGACAATAGAGGGCAACTTTATCAGGATCGAGCCCGCATGCAATATTTTCAGATAACACACGAAGGACATTCTGTTTTAGCTCTTTTGTATCCGGGTGTGTGGTCAGTGAATGCAGATCAGCCACCATAAAAAAGCATTCATACTCTTCCTGCATCCTCACATAATTGCGAACGGCCCCAAAGTAATTACCAAGGTGCAGGAATCCTGTGGGCCTGATACCACTCATTACTATTTCTTTTTTTTTCTGCATTGAAGCGAAGATAGAAATTGTTGCTGGTTTTTGGTTGCTGGGTACTTGTTTCCTGAAATCAGAATTTTTCCGTACGTGTTCGGAAAAGCCTCTGTTGAGGACTACCAGCAACAAGTAACGAGCAACCAGAAACACTATCTTTGAGATATGGAAGTGAATGACGCAATGATTGACAAACTGGCCCATCTTTCCCGGTTACAATTTAATGAAACGGAAAAGGCTGAGATCAAAACTGATCTTCAGCGGATGATCAGTTTTGTGGACAAACTGAATGAACTGGACCTTGATGGAGTGGAACCCATGCTTTTTATGAGCGAAGAAGTGAATGTGCTGAGAGAAGATGAAATAAAAGGCTCCATCAGCCGGGAAGAAGCATTGAAAAATGCGCCATTGCATGATGGGCAATTTTTTAGAGTGCCAAAAGTCATTAAAAAATAGTTGCTGGTCACTGGTTACTGATTATTCCAGGTTCGAAACGACTTTACAATTAGCAACAAACCAGCAACCAGTAACAAGCAACCAGTAACCGACATCATGAACTCGATCATACATCTCGAAAAGATCCGCAAGAGCTATTACATGGGCAAACAGGAGTTGCAGGTGCTGAAAGGAATTTCACTGGATATTTTTAAAAGTGAATATGTAGCACTCATGGGACCATCCGGCTCGGGTAAAAGCACACTGATGAATATTATCGGTTGCCTTGACACTCCTTCGGGTGGTAACTATATTCTGAATGGAAAGGATGTAAGTAAAATGGAGGATAATGCACTGGCTGAGGTCAGGAACAAAGAAATTGGTTTTGTATTTCAGCAATTCAATTTATTACCAAGGCTAACAGCACTGGAAAATGTAGCGCTGCCATTGGTTTATGCCGGCATGGGAAGAAAGATACGCAATGAAAGGGCTATGCAGGTAATGGAAATGGTGAGCCTGACAGACAGGAGCCATCATAAACCTAATGAACTCTCAGGCGGCCAGTGCCAGCGGGTGGCCATTGCCCGGGCTTTAGTGAATAACCCTTCCATTATTCTTGCCGATGAACCAACCGGCAACCTGGACACGGCAACTTCTTATGAGATCATGGATATCCTGGGAAAAATACACAGCAATGGCAATACAATAATTTTGGTGACCCATGAAACTGATATTGCCAATTTTGCTCACAGGATTGTAAGATTAAGAGATGGAATAGTTGAAAGCGATAAAAAAAATGAATTAGTATCCGCACATAATTAAATCATGGCTTTAAAAATTTATACCAAAACCGGCGACAAGGGAACCACCTCCCTGATTGGAGGAACCAAAGTATCCAAAGCACATATCCGTATAGAGACTTACGGAACGGTCGATGAATTGAATTCATGGATCGGCCTTGTCAGTGATCAACTCGATCACATCCCGATAGCTATCGGGACAAAAAAAATATTGAAAGAGATCCAGGACCGCTTATTCACCATCGGTTCATCTCTGGCCTGCGATCCGGAAAAGGAAACGAAGATGAAGATCCCTGATCTGCATGAAGCGGATATTGAGTTACTGGAAAAAGAAATAGACAGGATGAATGAAAAAATGCCGGAAATGAGATCTTTTATTTTACCCGGCGGGCATATGGCTGTTTCATCTGCGCATGTGGCCCGTTGTGTATGCAGGCGAAGTGAACGGCTTTGTGTTACACTGCAGGAACAAAATATGTTTGTCGAACCTCTTGTCATCAAATACCTCAACCGCCTCAGCGATTATTTATTTGTGCTGGCACGTTTTATTGGTCATCGGTTGAAACTGAAAGAAATTCCCTGGAAACCGAGGATATGATTTGAAAATTTGAAGATTTGAAGATGTAAAAATTAAAGAATGTTAGTCTTCGGAATTATGCTTCATTTTCAAATCAATGCATTTTCAAATTTTCAAATCATACGATCTTCCCATCCTTCATGTACAGGATCCGGTCGCTCAGTTTTGCTAATTCTTCATTGTGAGTAACGATCAGGAAGGTCTGGTTCATTTTATCACGCAGGTCAAAAAATAATTGGTGTAATTCTTTTGCATTGGCAGAATCGAGGTTGCCGGTTGGTTCATCTGCAAAAACAATATCCGGGTTATTGATCAATGCTCTTGCTACTGCCACCCGTTGCTGTTCGCCGCCACTCATTTCATTGGGTTTGTTTTCCATGCGCTGTGAAAGACCGAGTATTTTTAATAATTCAATTGCTTTTTCTTTTACCTCTGCTTTTTTTCTGCCGGCCAACCAACCCGGGATGCACACATTCTCCAACGCATTAAATTCGGGCAGCAGGTGATGGAACTGGAATACAAAGCCAATATGTTTGTTCCTGAAGGCTGCCAGTTCTTTCCCTTTTAATACATTAATAAAGGAACCATTCATGCTTACGGTTCCCATGTCCGCCTTATCCAGTGTGCCCAGTATATGCAGCAGGGTGCTTTTACCGGATCCGGAAGGACCAACAATGGAGGCCACCTCACCTTTCCTGATCTCTATGTCCACTCCTTTCAGCACTTCCACTTTCCCGTATCTTTTATAGATGTTTTTACCTGTGATCATGCAGCTTTTGATTCAATATATAAATCAAATATCCATAAAACGAACCCGATTGCAAAACCCCAGATCATTGGCTGGTCTTTTTTTTAAGAAATCCTTCAAATGCCTATTTATAACTAGGATTTGGAAAATTCGGTAATAAAGCTACATTTGCCGAAAATTAGGGAGGTTTAGACCTTATTCAAAAATTAAAACCCCGGAAGATGTTTTGGACCTTAGAACTTGCCTCGTACCTTGAAGATGCACCATGGCCGGCCACTAAAGACGAACTGATCGATTATGCGATCCGTAGCGGCGCCCCTATTGAAGTGGTAGAAAACCTGCAGGAGCTGGAAGATGAAGGTGATGTGTATGAGACCATCGAAGACATCTGGCCTGATTATCCTACCCAGGATGACTTCCTGTTTAATGAAGATGAGTACTGATCACTGCTAACCCGCCTGATTGCCCTTATTTCCCAACTGCATTGCCCAATCTTTCGAAGTCTTTTTCATTGGGCCGGTATTTAAGCCTCGTTATCTCCCTGTATATCACATCACCGGTGTACCCGTTTATTACACTAACAATTTTGTTTGCTGAACTTTGTATATAATTGTAATAATAAAAATCTTTATTCGCCTGTAAAATCTTATCGTTTAATTCATCCCTTCCGATCAATTTTATTTTGTAGGGATAGGCTGCTACCATTTCGTCGGTATATTTCACGGTAATTTTATAAGGTTTTGAGTCATGTTCAAGGCTTTCCATCGTCAACCCGTCTTCCCCATACCAGTAATTAGGAACATACAAAGTATCTGCTTTGAGTTTTGCCATTTCAGCGGTAGGGCTTAAATCATCGAGCAATTTGCAGGATTGACCTTTTGCCAGTTGATTATTTACAAACTGAACCATGTTCTTAATATTCCCGGGATTCCCGTTTAAATACACATATTTAAGATCCCTGTCGGCTAAATCAAAACTGGATTCCTTTTTCCGGAGAATACCTGTTGATTTTAAATCTTTTTTGAAATCTCTTTCTAATTGATCCTGTCCGCCATACCCGATCGTTTTTAAATACAATTCAGCCCGTGCGGCAACATTTAACTCGTTTTTTGCTGAAGAACCCGAATTACTGGCTGCCTCAAAGCACAGGTAATAGTAATCATTTTGTTGGGTGGTTCCCTTACTGAAGCCCGGTTGGCCGGCGAAATTTTCCCTGATAAACTGTATTGTCCTTGTGTAGCTGGACACAGAAAGAAATAAATTACCTGGAATAACGAGACTTTCAACCGGTTTTCCTAAAGAAAAGATAACCGGGCAAAGTTTCCAGTTTTCCCGAATGATATTCATGATAATTTTTGAATGAGGTTTGGACGTATCACTCATGTACACATAGAGGTTGGAATATTTCACAGCCGGGTACCATTTGGGAGGGTTCACTTCAAATTGGGCTTTAGCAGTTCCAATAAAGAATGAAGCACTCCATAAACAAATGCTGATAATAGTTTTCATTTAAATTTCATTTAATTCAGACCAGGGAGTTTCCTTTTTTTAATAACGGTGATCCGGATCGATTGATACACTTTTAGAGGCCTGGCCTTATTTGTGTGAAGTACAGTTCTCACTTTTCCATCTGCTCTATTACTCCCGGCGTGATCCCTGTATTACTAAACCCGCCATCATGAAACAGGTTCTGCATCGTAACCATTCTTGTCAGGTCGCTGAACATTGTTACGCAGTAATTGGCACAATCTTCACCGCTGGCATTGCCCAGGGGGCTCATCTTTTCTGCAAAAGTGATAAAGCCTTCAAATCCTTTTATACCTGTGCCGGCTGTTGTCCTTGTCGGCGATTGTGAAATAGTATTCACTCTCACTTTATTTTTTACACCGTAGTAATAACCAAACATCCTGGTCACACTTTCCAGGAGTGATTTTGCATCCGCCATTTCATTATAATCCGGGAATACTCTTTGCGCAGCAATATAGGTGAGGGCTACAACGCTGGCCCATTCATTCAAGGCATCCATTTCCCAGGCCGTACGAAGAACTTTATGCAGGCTCATGGCTGAAATGTCGAGTGACTTCTGGTTCCATTCATAATTCATCTCGGTATAATGTTTCCCTTTTCTCAGGTTAATGCTCATCCCGATAGAATGGAGAACAAAATCTATTTTACCGCCAAAATGCTCCATTGATTTTTCAAAAAGATTTTTCAGGTCGTCCATACTGGTTACATCAGCTCCAATTACCGGGGCATTACCGCATTTCTCTGCCAGTTGTTTGATCTCTCCCATCCGCAAAGCAACAGGAGCATTGGTTAAAACGATCTGTGCGCCTTCATCATAACACTTCAATGCTGTTTTCCAGGCAATGGATTTGTCATCCAGTGCGCCGAAAATGATACCTTTCTTTCCTTTCAGTAAATTATTTGACATAACCATTGATTTTGGTGCCGTAAAAATAAGAACTTACTGAGTACAACGAAGCAAAACCTTCTTGTTTTGCATAGTTGTATTACTAAGCTCCCGGAAACAGAATTTTGATAATAAGGACAACTAAAAACGAATACAGGAATATCAATGTAAATACCGCCAGCATGCAAAGAATAAACCTTCTCATCGATTCCCGTGGCCGGATAATTTTTTGCAGCCACCTGTATATTAAATAAACCGGGAGCAGGGAAATAAGAATGAGGATCAATATTACAATGGCCTTTAATTTCAACCAGGATAATTTTTAACGTGCAATTTAGCGAGATATGTGTCAGACACCCTGCAAGTGTCAGACACAGCTGTTTCCTTTATCTTCGCAGCTATTAAAAGTAAGCGCCGAACATGACGATCTCCTACAAATGGCTGAGCGAATACCTGCCTGTAACTGTTGACCCGGAGCGGCTTAACCGCATTCTTACTTCCATCGGGCTGGAAGTAGAAAGCATGGAGAAATATGAAGAAATAAAAGGCGGCTTAGCAGGATTGGTGATTGGCGAAGTATTGAGTGTTGAAAAACATCCCGATGCTGATAAACTAACAATTACAAAAGTGAACATAGGGAATGGCGAGCCCTTGCAAATTGTTTGCGGCGCACCGAATGTTGCCATCGGGCAAAAAGTGGTAGTAGCAACCGTCGGCGCCACTATTTATCCAACAACAGGAGATCCCCTGACAATGAAAGCAGCAAAGATCAGGAAAGTAGAAAGCCAGGGAATGATCTGCGCCGAAGATGAAATTGGTTTTGGAACATCTCATGAAGGCATTATGGTGCTGCCCAATGAAGTTATAGTTGGAATGGCTGCTGCTGATCATTTTCAACCTTATGAAGATATTATTTACCAGATAGGCCTTACCCCCAATCGCATGGAGGCCATGAGCCACTGGGGTGTTGCCAGGGATGTTTGTGCATACTTAAGCCATCACGATAAAAAAGACCTGCCTACCGGACAGGCAGGTATCAAACCAATCTCGCCTGAGGCGAGACCGAATGGCAATCGTTTTAAAGTTGACAATACTTCACTCACTATTCATGTGCAAGTTGAAAACGAAAAAGCATGTCCCCGCTATTCAGGTATCAGCCTGGCCAATGTTACCATTAAAGAATCTCCAATATGGTTACAGCAAAAATTAAAAGCCATTGGCCTGCGTCCCATCAACAATATTGTCGATATCACGAATTTTATACAGCATGAAACAGGTCAGCCGCTGCATGCTTTTGATGCGGATGCAATAAGTGGAAGAAAAATAATAATTAAGAACCTGCCGGAAGGGACTAAGTTCATTGCTCTTGATGAAAAAGAAAGAAAATTAAGCGCAGAAGACCTGATGATCTGTGATGCGAAAGAAGGTATTTGCATTGCCGGTGTCTTTGGTGGTCTTCACAGCGGTGTTTCTGCAGCCACAAAAAATATTTTCCTGGAAAGCGCCTGTTTTGATGCCGTTACGACCCGCAAAACTTCTTTCCGTCATGGATTAAGAACCGATGCAGCATCAAGGTTTGAAAAAGGAACGGATATTTCTGCTACGGTGAATGTATTGAAAAGGGCTGCCGTCCTTATCAAAGAGATTTGTGGTGGCGAGATTGCTTCTGAGATCGTGGATCTTTATCCCAAACCAAAAGCAAAAACTGAAGTATCCATAAAATATCATTTCATAAAAAAACTAAGCGGCAAAAATTATCACCCGGATGCGGTGAAAAATATTCTCAATAGTCTTGGCTTTGAAACATTGAAAGAAGGTATTGACGAATTGAGAGTGGCGGTTCCTTATCACAAACCGGACATCAGTTTACCCGCCGACCTGGTAGAAGAGATCGTAAGGATTGACGGGTTAGATAATATCGAGATCCCGGAAGCGATCACCATCACTCCATCGGTAGAAGAGAATTATGCCAAAGAGGTTTACCGGGAAAAAGTAGCTGATTACCTGGTTGGGCAGGGCTTCCAGGAAATGATGACCAACTCCATCACCAACGCTTCTTATTTTTCCGAAGAGGAACAGCAGCAGATGGTGAAAATGAAGAACAGCCTGAGTGCCGAGTTGAACATCCTGCGCAATTCTATGTTTGAGACCGCTCTTGAAGTGGTTGCCCGGAACCTGAATCATAAAAACAATTCACTTCGGTTGTTTGAGTTTGGCAAAGCCTACAGCACATCCGGGCCAGGTAAATACAATGAGGCAGAAAAACTATGTGTTGTTATTACCGGGAACAAAAATGAGAACAGTTGGAAACAAAAAAGTACACTATCCAATTTTTATTACCTGAAAGGCGCTGTTGAAGCTATCCTGAAAGCCTTAGGTATTACTCCTGATTCCATTGAAACATTAGAGGTGCCGAAATTAAACGATCATATTGTTTACAAACTGAATCACGGAATAATTGCCGGGGCGGGAGAAGTCAGGAAAAATATCCTTGAAAAATTTGGTATCAAACAACCCGTATTCTTTGCCGGGCTGAATTGGGCTATATTGGCCGAATTGGCTTCCCGGCAAAAAGTAACCATAAAGGAGCTGCCAAAATATCCATCCGTGCAAAGGGATCTTGCTATGATCGTATCCAAAGAAATGTCCTGGGAAAAAGTGGAACAATCCGTGCAAAAGATCAGGGTCAGTAAATTACAGGACATTAAACTCTTTGATATTTTTGAAAGTGAAAAACTGGGTGCCGGTAAAAAATCAATGGCTGTTAACTTTACTTTTTTAGATGAAGAAAAAACGCTGACCGATAAAGAAATTGATAGCTGGATGAATACGATCATGACAACCCTTGAAAAAGATTTAAAAGCTGAAATAAGAAAATAGTGTCTTGTCACCCTGCTTGTCCCGGACTAGTTTCGGGGAGCCTGGCGAAGGGTCCAGGCAGAAATAAGAAAATGAGTACAACAGAACAACATCTTAAACGGATACAGGAAAAACTTCAGCAACTGCTGAAGCAGCATGCTGCTGTACTAAAAGAAAACAGCAAGCTCCGGGAAGAATTGGATCTTGCCCGTCAAAAAATTATTGGCCAGCAAAAAAGCGCTGACGAATTGAAACAACAGGTTAGCATATTAAAAGTAAGTGCGGGGGAAATGAATGAAGCGGATAAAAAAGAATTCGAAAAAAGGATCAATGGATACCTGAAAGAGATTGACCGTTGTATTGCTTTATTGGGAGAGTAATTGTTCGATGTTGGAGGTTCGATGTTGGAGGTTAACGAACTCTCCTGTCGGTAAGAAAATTTCCACTTTAAGAACATCCAACTTCAAACCCTCTTCACCAAATTCATTTTCATTTCATCATCGCCGTGTGAAAGTTCAAGGGTATAGCGACCGTAAGGAAGATCACTTAATCCGGTCCACGTCAGTTCTTCTTTATCCATTGCAATATCTCTTTCAATGGTGCGGCAAACGTTTCCCCTGTCATCTTTCAAAACACCACGAAGGCAGTTACCTTTGGGAGCATTGAGTTGAAGTTGCAATGCATCAATAAATACTGATGACTTAACTTTGGCAAACATGGCAAATGCTTAAATCGTTTCCTTAGGTGTCCTTAACCTGGGTTTTAAATGGATATCGGTTTGGGGAATAAGGAATACCGAATATAATACAATGATCTTATAAATTCAAACAATATGAATGAATTAGTTGCGATCTCTGCTTTGATCGGCGACCGGAGCTACCGGATCAAGATCAACCCGGCCGATGAAGAAGTGGTAAGAAAGACACTTAAAACGATCAACGATAAAATTGTTGAATTCAAAACCCTCTTTGCCGGTAAAGACATGCAGGACTATATAGCCATGGTGCTGATATGGTATGCCACCGAACAGCATGCCGGTACGACAGCTATTGTGGAAAAAGCAAACCTGGCTGACCAATTAAATATGATTGAAAGATTATTGGATAACCAGTTAAACGAGAAATAACAGCCTTTTACCGGCTATCGATATCTCTTACTCCTGCTTACCATCTCAAAAATGAGGAAATTCTTCTTTAAAAATAGCTGGTTGCCAATTTATCGGCCGGCAACCGTGATTACTCTCAATTTTGTATCTTCGTCCATAACATAAATTTGTGTGATCCTGACACAGGAGAACATGAAGTTTAAATTAAATAATTGCATTGTGCAACACTTAAACAAAAACATTAATGGATCCGAATATATTATCTATCATAATAGGTGCTGTTGCCCTTATTATTGGCCTTGTAGCGGGTAAACTGATCTTTGCCAAAAACACCCGCAAAAAAGTAGAAGAAGCCGAGCTCCAATCTCAAACCATACTAAAAGAAGCTGAACTGAGAGCCGAAACCATCCGGAAAGAAAAAGAACTGGAGGCCAAGGAAAAGTTTGTTCAGATGAGATCGGCGCATGAAAAAGAAGTAAATGAACGCAGCCGCAAGATCAATGATACTGAAAGCCGCATCCGGCAGAAAGAACAAACCATCAACCAGAAAGAAGGCAATCTTGACAAGCAAATAAAGGATAATGAGATCATCAAAGACAACCTGAACCGCCAGATCGAACTGGTGAACATCAAAAGAACAGAACTGGAAAAACACCAGGAAGAACATATCCGGCGTCTTGAAAAAATTGCCGGTCTTTCAGCCGATGAAGCCAAATCACAATTAGTGGAAAGCCTGAAACAGGAAGCTCAAACCCAGGCCATCGGTATACAACAGGAAATAATTGATGAGGCCAAACAGAAAGCCAATAAAGAAGCCAGGAAAATTATCATTCAAACCATACAGCGAACTGCTGCAGAACAGGCCATTGAAAACTCTATTACTGTTTTTAACCTGGAAAGCGATGAAATAAAAGGGCAGATCATTGGTCGTGAAGGTCGTAACATCCGTGCCATTGAAGCAGCCACCGGTGTTGACCTCATTGTGGATGATACTCCAGAAGCGATCCTGCTTTCTTCTTTCGACCCGCTTCGTCGTGAAATTGCCCGTTTGAGTTTACAAAGATTAGTTACTGATGGTCGTATTCACCCGGCCAGGATCGAAGAGGTGGTGGAAAAAACAAAAAAACAGATCGAAGAGCAGGTAATGGAGATTGGCGAAAGAACGGTGATCGAACTGGGTATTCATGGTTTGCATAAGGAACTGGTGAGAATGGTGGGCAGAATGAGATTCCGTTCTTCTTATGGACAAAACTTGCTGATGCATAGCCGGGAAACGGCAAATCTTTGTGCAACGATGGCCGCCGAATTAGGATTGAATCCCAAACTGGCTAAAAGAGCAGGTTTGCTCCACGATATTGGTAAAGTGCCTGATGAAGAAAGCGAACTGAGTCATGCCCTGCTTGGAGCTAAGCTGGCGGAGAAATATGGAGAAATTCCTGCTATTGTGAATGCAATTGGTGCCCATCATGATGAAATGGAAATGCAGTATGTTATCTCGCCTATCGTACAGGCTTGTGATGCTATCAGCGGCGCCAGGCCCGGTGCCCGCCGGGAAATTATGCAGCAGTACCTGCAACGTATTAAAGACCTGGAAAACCTTGCCATGACTTATAACGGTGTTGAAAAAGCCTATGCTATACAGGCTGGCAGGGAATTAAGGGTAATTGTTGAAGCAGATAAGGTAACGGACCAGGAGTCAGAAAAACTATCTTTTGAAATAGCCCAGAAAATTCAGACCGAAATGACCTTTCCCGGGCAGATAAAAGTAACAGTGATCAGGGAAAAGAGGACTGTGAATGTTGCGAGATAATCGTTTAAGGTTTAAGGTCGGAAGTTTAAGGTTCTGAAAGCCAGTCAGGCATTACAGTCTGTAAAAAACATTAAACCTTAAACTTCAAACTTTAAACGCTTTCCCTTACCTTTGCCCTCCGTAAAAATCAGCATTATGAACGCCGTAGCATACGTACATGAGCAATTGACAGGTAAGAAAGAGTTTCCCGCCTTTAAGCCCGGGGATAATATTACCGTGAATTACAAGATCATTGAAGGCAATAAAGAAAGGATCCAGTCTTTTAAAGGTGATGTACTTAAAAAACAGGGAACCGGACATACCGCCACTTTTACTGTTCGTAAGATCTCTGATGGTATAGGCGTTGAAAGGATCTTTCCTTTTTATTCTCCCAATATTGATTCTATTGAGTTGAACAAAACCGGCCATGTCCGCCGTGCTAAACTGTTTTACCAGCGCAAGCGTAGCGGTAAAAGTGCCCGTATACGTGAAAAGCGGATGGCTACTGAAGCTGCAGAGTAGATTTTCAGCATATAATTTGGAAAGCCTTGGATTAATCGGGGCTTTTTGTTTTTTACAGGTTCTTTACAACTAATAATTCCTTTTTTTTTCAGTAGTCACTATCTTTGATTCTTAATTTTTTGATTATGATACAACCTGTTCTACTGGGCGTGCTGGGCACAAATGAAATCATTATTATCCTGGTAATTGTATTACTCCTGTTTGGTGGTAAAAAAATTCCCGAACTCATGCGTGGTTTAGGCAAGGGCGTCAGGGAATTCAATGACGCTAAAAGCAATGTAAAGAAAGAGATTGAAGACAGCGCTAATGATATAAAGAATTCGCCGAACACGAATAACTGATTTTTCTTTCTTCCTGTTATTTTAAACCCGAAAAGCTATCGCTTTTGTTTGAGTTCTCTTCTATTGAGCAATATCATGCCCAATTACTGGAAGGAAATATAACCTGCTTGCAGGCGGTAGAATATTATCTGAAACGTATCCGGTCTGCTTCACAGCTCAATGCATTTGTCGAAGTTTATGCCGATGAAGCATTACAAAAAGCAAAAGAGTTGGATGAAAAAAGAAAAGCAGGCATTCCCGTTGGAAAATTACACGGCATTGTTATTGGGCTAAAGGATGTCATATGCCATAAAGACCACAGGGTTTCTGCTTCCTCAACTATTTTAAAGAATTTTATCTCTGTTTATTCTGCGACTGCTGTAGAAAAATTACTGGCAGAAGAAGCCATCATCATCGGTAACTGCAACTGCGATGAATTTGCAATGGGTTCGAGCAATGAAAATTCAGCCTATGGCAAAGTGCTGAATGCGCTGGACGAAACAAGAGTCCCTGGTGGTTCATCAGGCGGTTCTGCAGTAGCCGTGCAGGCCGGGCTGTGTATGGTTTCATTAGGAAGTGATACAGGAGGTTCCGTTCGTCAGCCTGCAGATTTTTGTGGGATCATCGGGTTAAAACCCAGCTATGGAAGAATTTCCCGTTATGGTTTGATCGCCTATGCTTCATCATTTGACCAGATCGGGATCTTTGGAAAAAATATTTCAGATGTGGCGACGATGCTTGAAGTAATGGCCGGACCTGATGAATTTGACAGCACCGTTTCGGAAAAACCAGTTCCTTCTTATTCTTCCGATCTTATAACAGATAAAAAATTCCGGTTCGCTTATTTTGATGATGCTTTGGATCATCCCGGTCTTGATCCGGAAATTGCTTCATCCATAAAAAAACGGATGGAACAGTTAAGAAAAGACGGTCACATAATAAAGCCTGTTGAATTTGATCTGCTCGATTACGTTGTTCCTGCTTATTATGTGCTAACTACTGCTGAAGCTTCTTCCAACCTTTCAAGATATGATGGCATAAAATATGGATATCGTTCTTCTGAACCCAACCTTGAATTAACAGAGTTTTACAAACTAACAAGATCTGCTGGTTTTGGTAAAGAAGTGAAGAGAAGGATCATGCTGGGCACATTTGTATTAAGCGCCGGTTATTATGATGCTTATTTCACCCGGGCACAAAAAGTGAGAAGTTTGCTAATTGATAAAATTCGATTGATCCTCAGCGATTTTGACTTCATATTACTTCCAAACTCACCTGTTACTGCATTCAAAGTCGGCGAAAAAATGAGCGACCCCATTGCCATGTACCTCGCTGATATCTACACCGTAATGGCCAACCTGGCCGGAATCCCCGCTATTTCATTACCCTTGTTTAAACATAGCAATGGTATGCCGTTTGGTCTGCAGGTGATGGCAAACCAGTTTGATGAATTATCTTTGCTACAGGTCTCTAACCTGCTTTTATCAAAATAAAATCCGTAAAACGTTAACAACCACTTGGTTTGAAAAAATTCAGGCAAATATCAATCATGGTGATTCTTGGCTTTTTGCTCGTGCAGGCCACAAAAGCTACCGGGGTTCAGCAACAAATGAATGTGCTTCCTGTTATTGCAGATACTAGTATCAATAAAGATTCAGTGGTTCTGAATGCTGTTGCTTTAAGCGACCCAAAGGGAGGTTTTACCAATCTATTTACTACGGCTGTCATAGGTGATGGGGCAAATGGGGCCAGGTTAAATCCAATGGCAATCAGTTTTGTGCAGGACTATATAGGCAGGAACCGGAAAGGTTTTTTAACCATGAAAGAATGGGCCAAACCCTATTTTGATATGATGGATGCCGTTCTTACACAGCATGGACTTCCCAAAGAACTGAAATATGTTGCTGTTATTGAATCGGGTTTAAAATACAATAACATATCCCGGTCCGGCGCTATTGGTCCCTGGGCTTTTATGCCTGCAGCAGCTAAAGAGTATGGATTGAAAATGACAAAGCACAATGACGAAAGATTAGATTATTATAAAAGCACTCATGCTGCCGCCAGCCTATTTACTGATCTGTATGCCAGGTATGGAGATTGGTTATTGGTTATTGCTGCGTACAATGGAGGACCCGGTAATGTAGATAAGGCGATCCGCAAAAGCGGGGGAAGCAAAGATTTTTGGGCATTGCAATATTATTTGCCGAATGAATCTATGAATCATGTCAAAAAATTTATTGCCACGCATTACATATTTGAGGGTGAAGGCGGGATCACTACTGTTACTAAAAATGAAATGAAGGACATGATGTTGAACAACAGTTCAACCCTGAAAGAGGATGAGCTGCGCAACTCAGTAGTTTATACAATTACCGGCCGATTTAATTCTGCCGTCATTCTAAAATATATTGACTTGGATAAGGCCAGTTTTGACAGGTACAATCCCGGTTTTGATACTAAAATTGCACAGGAAGCTAAATATGATCTCCGGCTGCCAACTATTAAGATGAACATATTTATCGAAAAGAGGTACGAGATACTGGATGAATCAATGCAATTGCTGCTAAAGCAGACAAATGGCGGTTCACAATAATAACGCTTTAATCTTCCAGCACTTTCTTAATTGCTTCCGCTTTTAATAAACATTCTTCCCATTCGTTTTCCGGGTCACTATAAAAGGTAATACCAGAACCTGCCTGGTAAGAAAGATAATTTGTTGTGGCATTATACATGATGCTCCTTATAACTACATTAAAATCAAAACTTGCCTGTCCGGCAGGCAGGTCGCCACCCGCTGAGATATAACCAACTGCCCCGGAAAATATTCCCCGTTTCGTTTTTTCATATTGCTCGATCAATTCCATCACTCTTTTCTTCGGAGCGCCGGTCATGGAGCCCATCGGGAAAGTTGCTTTGATAATATCCCGGAAAGATATATCCTCTTTCAATTCTCCGGTCACGGTTGAGATCATCTGGTGAACCTGGGGAAATGAATAAATGCCGTATAGTTCATCCACCTTTACAGTTCCTTCTTTACAGACTTTAGCCAGATCATTTCTCACCAGGTCAACCACCATCACATTTTCTGACCGGTCTTTGGCGCTATGGCGTAATTCATCCTTGCTTATCTTATCTTCCTCAGCATTCCCCGTTATTCGTTTTGATGTTCCTTTTATAGGCTGCGATAAAATTCTGTTGCCCTGTTTTCGTAAATATCTTTCGGGACTTGCGCAGATCAGCCACCGGTCATCCATTTTATACAAAGCAGAAAACGGGTTTGGAGAAACAGTACTGAGTTTTTTATAAACAACGACAGGATCAATTGCTGCATGTTCAGCATAAAACTCCTGGCAGAAATTTATTTCATAGCAATCGCCGCGGAGGATATGCTCCTTTAATCTTTCAATGATCTGTATATATTCTTTTTTTGCAACACGGTTTTGTATGTTCACCCGTTTCATGATCCCGGAAACCGGTAATTCAACAGCATTGATCTCTCTAAATATTTCTTCGGGGTTTGATGCGTCAATGCTCATTTCTTTTTCATTGAACCGGATGATGACCTCCGGTTCAAAAAAGAATAAACCGGGAAACCGGATCCCGTCCGGGTTCGATGAAGA
>DATHDV010000220.1:0-20256 GCA_035318845.1 Chitinophagaceae bacterium | reverse complement strand
GTAGTAGCCGGTGATTTTACTGATCCCGGAACATTTGATCAATTAGAATCTGCTTACGACCAGGTCTACATGTTAGCCTCGGTTGTGGGAGTAGATAATGCCAATTCGATCCCACATGAAATTATCCGCATCAATACCGCTTTAATATATAATACACTGGAATGGATACGCCGTTCCAGGATCGGCAAAGCTTTATTCACTTCCACCAGCGAATGTTATGCAGGAACCATTGAAGCATTTGGATATGTAACGCCAACTCCTGAAGAAGTACCATTGTGTATCCAGGATATCGGTCACCCGAGATTTACTTATGCAGTAACAAAGATGCTGGGTGAATCAGGTTTCCTGAACTATGCAAGGATACTTGGTTTTGAAACAACCATTGTCCGGTATCATAATGTATACGGGCCAAGGATGGGTTTCAAACATGTTATTCCGCACCTGGTTGTTCGTTATAGAAAAAATGAAGATCCATTCAAAGTGTATGGTCATGACCAGACAAGAGCTTTCTGTTATATATCGGATGCCGTGGAAGGAACGGTGCTGGCCATGGAGCAACCCGGAACCAATGGTGAAATATATCATATCGGCACGCAGGATGAGATAAGCATTGGCGAGTTGATACATTATGCCGGGGAACTGATGGGCTTTAAAGGAAGTTTTGAAAATGCACCAACCTATCCCGGCTCCGTTTCCCGTCGTTGCCCGGATATTACAAAGGCAAGAAAGCAGTTGGGCTTTGAACCGAAAGTGATGTGGAAACAAGGATTAAAAGAAACTGTAGAATGGTATAACCAATATCTTGAATCAGGAAAATTAGTATATGAGTAATGAGAAAATGATCCCGTTAAGTGTTCCCAATATTGCCGGCAATGAATGGAAGTATGTGAAAGATTGCCTTGACACAGGCTGGATCTCTTCAGTCGGGTCTTATGTTACACAGTTTGAACAAATGGTAGCCAATTTTGCAGGAGCAAAATATGGCGTGGCTGCCGTGAATGGAACAGCGGCATTACATATTGCTTTATTATTAAGTGGAGTAAAGCAAGATGATTATGTCATTCTTCCCAACCTCACGTTTGTTGCGTCTGCCAATTCAATAAAATATTTAGGAGCCGATCCTTTGCTGATCGATGCCGATCCTGACCTATGGCAAATGGACCTGGATCTGCTGGAAGAGTTCCTTGAAAATGAAACAGATGAAAAGGATGGCAGCATGTTTTATATCAAAGATGGTCGCCGTATCGGCGCTATCATGCCCGTGCATATACTGGGTAATATGTGTGATATGGATCGCTTTCTTTCCATTGTAAAAAAATATCCATTGCCTGTTGTAGAAGATGCGACTGAGGCGTTAGGTACAAGTTATAAAGGGAAAAGTGCAGGCACATTCAGCCCATTGGCCTGTTTTAGTTTTAATGGCAATAAAATTATTTCCACCGGAGGCGGTGGAGTGATCGTAACGGATGATGAACAACTGGCCAAACATGCAAAACATTTAACGACTACGGCCAAAGCCAGGACCGATGAATATTATCATGATGAAGTTGGTTACAACTATCGCCTGGTAAATGTGCTGGCGGCGATCGGTGTGGGACAAATGGAATTGTTGCCTTCTTTTATTAAAAGAAAAAAAGAATGTGTTGCTTTTTATAAAAAGGAACTGGCAGGTGTTGCCGATATTCGTTTTCAGAAAGAACTGCCTGGTGTGGAAACGAATGGCTGGTTGTTTACCATTCAAACGGACAAGCAACAGCAATTGCTTGATCACCTGAATGCCAATAAAATTCTCAGCCGCAGGTTCTGGATGCCGATGAATAAATTGCCGATGTATAAAGATTGTGTGTACATTCAGCAAAAAGACAATGCCAATTATATCTATAACACTTGTCTAAGCATACCTTGCTCAACGAATATTACAGATGAAGAGCTTAGTATAGTGGTAAAAGAAATAAAAGCAGCTATCGGATAGTTATTATGTACAAGTCCATTAAACGTTTTTTAGATATCCTTTTTTCTTTAGTTGCAATAATCATATTGCTTCCTGTTTTTATTCCTGTTATTATCTTACTGTTATTGACCGGCGAGCATGAGGTTTTTTTCCGGCAGGACAGGGTTGGTTATAAGAATAAGATCTTCCGCATCTGGAAGTTTGCCACCATGCTGAAGAATAGTCCTAACATGGGTCATGGGGATGTGACGATGCGAAAGGATCCCCGTATCACCCGGGTCGGCAGGCTTTTGCGCCAGAGCAAGATCAATGAACTTCCACAGGTAATAAATATATTGACCGGCGATATGTCTTTTGTTGGTCCCCGGCCATTAATGAAAGTCGGCTTCGATCGTTATTCTGATGAAATGAAAGCTAAAGTGTACAATACCCGGCCGGGATTGACCGGTATTGGCTCCATTGTATTCCGGGATGAGGAATTGATACTGACCCAAAGCAATTTGCCACCGCATGAATGTTATCGTACTATCATCCTGCCTTACAAAGGAGCTTTGGAGGTTTGGTACCAGCAGCATCAGAATTTCTATACTGATTTCATGATCCTGTTCCTTACGGCATGGTATGTTTTTTTTCCAAAAAGCAAATTGGTTTATAAGATCTTTCCATCACTTCCCAAAAGAAGCATTTAATCTTGTATTCAGCGGCCCATTATACCACTTCGCTTTAAGCTTCGTGGTACACAGTAAATAAGTAATTTTGTTTTTTTAAAATAAACATTGAAACTATTTTCCACATCGAGATCTGCTGCAAGTAAGGCTGACTTCAGTTTGCTGAAGACAGATATGCATTCTCATTTGCTGCCGGGTATAGATGATGGCTCGCCGGACATTGAAACCTCGCTGCAGTTGATCAGGGGAATGTCAGCATTGGGTTATACGAAACTGATCACCACACCGCACATCATGTGGGATATGTATAAGAATACCCGGGAAATTATTCTCAATAAACTTGACCAATTGCGGGAGGCTGTAAAAGCAGAAGGAATCGCTGTTGAAATAAATGCCGGGGCTGAGTATTTCCTGGACGATCATGTTGCCGAACTTTTAAGAGATAAGCAACCTCTTCTTCCGATCAGTGGAAATATGGTGTTGGTTGAATTTTCTTTGGCTCATCCTTCCATGAGTCTTAAAGAGATCTTATTTGAAATGCAGATGCAGGATTACCAACCAATCATTGCACATCCCGAACGATATATTTACCTGCAGCAGAATAAAGAATTTTATGAAGAGCTGAAAGATATCGGGTGTCTCTTCCAGCTTAATATACTTTCATTAAGTAACCACTACGGAAAATCTGTACACGAATTGGCCCAATACCTGATCAAAAAAGGTTATTATGACCTGGTCGGCACTGACCTGCACCATTCCCGTCATCTGGAGTCATTATCCAATCCTGCCCTGGGACCGGGTCTGCAAAAACTCCTTGAATCCGGGAAGATCCTGAACCCCGGGTTATAAAAATATTTCTGCCAACCATTCCATACAATAAAGAGCCGCATCTATTTTGCCCGTATATTGCTGAATAACAGAATTAGGCACGCTGAGGGCGCTGAGTTCGCTGAGGGATTAAGTAAATATTCTCTGCGTGCTCTGTGTGCTCTGCGTGAGGTATTCAAACTGACCCACTTCTTACACTAAACTCTTTTTAATTGAATAAAACTGTTGTTGTGATCGGAAGCGGCTTTGCGGGTCTGTCTGCTGCATCATTTATGGCCAAAGCCGGGTGGGATGTAACTGTTATAGAAAAGAATGAAACAGCAGGAGGAAGGGCCAGGCAATTAAAAGAAGATGGTTTTACATTTGACATGGGCCCAAGCTTTTACTGGATGCCTGATGTGTTTGAACGATACTTCGCAGAGTTCGGCAAAAAAGTTTCTGACTATTATACGCTGAAGCGACTCGATCCTTCCTATCGTATTTTCTGGAATGATGGAATGACAGATATACCTGCCGGTTTTGATGAACTGAAAAAAATATTTGAGTCTTTTGAAAAAGGAAGTGCAGCAAAACTCGAACAATACCTGGAAGGAGCCGCTTATAAATATGAAACGGGGATGAAAAAATTAGTTTTTAAACCCGGTCGTTCATTTACAGAATTTTTGGACTGGCAAACCATCAGTGGAATTTTCAGGCTCCAGGTTTTTTCTTCTATAAAAAAACATATAGCTCATTACTTCCAGCATCCGAAGTTGCGGCAGATGATGGAATTCCCTGTTTTATTCCTCGGTGCATTGCCACAGGATACACCGGCATTATACAGCCTGATGAATTATGCCGATATAAAAGGAGGTACCTGGTATCCGCAGAGAGGAATGCATGCAGTGGTAGAAGGGATGTATAAACTGGCTATCGAACAAGGAGTGAAATTTCATTTTGCGGAGGAGATAAATGGAATTCATGTCAGGGGAAATAAAGCTGCATCAATTGCAACCACTAAAGATATCTACCGGGCAGATGTTATTATCAGCGGGGCCGATTATCATTTCACCGAAACAAAATTACTGCCCGAAGAATGCCGGAGTTATTCAGATGCTTATTGGAAAAAAAGGGCGATGGCGCCATCCTGTTTACTATATTATGTCGGCTTGAATAAAAAACTTAAACAAGCATCACATCATTCCTTGTTTTTTGACGTTCCTTTTGATCAGCATGGAAAAGAAATTTATAAAGATCCGCAATGGCCTGCCGGGCCCTTGTTCTATGTAAGTATTACTTCAGTTACAGATGATTCAGTCGCCCCGGCCGGTCATGAGAATATTGTTTTCCTCGTGCCGGTTGCTTCGGGGCTCGAAGGCGATACGGAAGAATTGCGGGAAAAATATTTCCAGGTTATCGCCAAAAGGATGGAAAAGCATATCGGTGAATCCATTCTTGATTCGGTTGTTTATAAAAAAACCTATTCCGTGAGTGATTTCGTACATGATTATAATTCGTTCAGGGGAAATGCATATGGCTTGGCAAATACACTCCGGCAAACTGCCATATTCAGGCCATCCTGCCGGAGTAAAAAAGTAAAGAACCTGTTTTATACGGGCCAGCTTACTGTTCCGGGACCGGGAGTGCCGCCAAGCCTGGTAAGCGGGGAAGTTGTGGCGAAGCAGGTTATTAAAGCATATGGATAATTGCTTAAATTTAATTTATGATTCAATTGTTTCATGAGGCCAGTGAAAATTGCAGCCGGGTCGTTACCGAAAATTACAGCACATCTTTTTCATCGGCTATCCGTTTGTTGCATAAAGATCTCCGGGCTCCGATCCATAATATTTATGGGTTTGTCCGTTTTGCGGATGAGATCGTGGATACTTTTCATGAATACGATAAAACTTTTTTGCTGCAACAGTTCAAAGAAGCAACTTATGATGCCCTTCAAAGGGGTATCAGCCTGAACCCGATCCTGAATAGTTTTCAGAAGACGGTCAATGAATATGATATTGACCTGAAACTGGTGGATGATTTTTTTCAAAGTATGGAGCTGGATATCTCAAAAAAAATATATGATCAAAAGGAATATGCGGAATATATCTATGGCTCTGCTGAAACCGTTGGATTAATGTGTTTATATATTTTCTGTGAAGGCAACAGGGAGCTGTACCAGCAACTTGCAGCATCCGCCAGCGCATTGGGAGCTGCATTTCAGAAAGTAAATTTTTTAAGAGATATCAAAGCCGATTATAACGGTTTATCAAGAACTTATTTTCCGGGCTGCGATCTCAGGAATTTTACCGAACTCCAAAAAAAGGAGATCGAAGAAGATATTCATCATGATTTCGATATAGCCTACCAGGGAATTCTGAAATTACCGGCTAAAGCGAGATTTGGTGTATATGTAGCATACAAGTATTATTTTTCTTTATTCAAAAAGATCAAAAGGACAAAGCCAGCCAGGGTGCTGGCAAAAAGAATACGCATCCCTAATTACCACAAGGCGCTTATTATCCTGAGGGCAGGGGTTAAAAACCAATTGCGGCTGATCTGATATGGAAACATCACAAGTGATACTGGTTGACGAAAAAGATAGACCTGTTGGCGTGGCCAAAAAGATGGAAGCCCATCAAAAAGGTTTATTGCACCGGGCTTTCAGTGTTTTTATTTTTAATTCAAAGGGCGAAATGCTGCTCCAGCAAAGAGCATTACATAAATACCACAGCGGCGGTTTATGGACCAATGCCTGTTGCAGTCATCCCGATCCCGGAGAAGAAACATCGACGGCTGTAAAAAGAAGGTTACAGGAAGAAATGGGATTTGAAGTCCCGGTTGAAAAGGTATTTGACTTTATGTATAATATCGAATTGGACCATGGATTAACCGAGCATGAATTTGATCATGTTTTTGCCGGGGAGTATGACGGTCATGTTGATCCCAATAAAAATGAGGTAATGGATTTTTGTTATGCGGATATGCAGGAGATCAGGAATTCATTGCAAAGCCACCCGGAAAAATACACGGCCTGGTTTCATCTGGCTTTTCCCGGGATAGAAGAATGGTGGAGACAGCATTTTAAGGTCAGGGTGAAATAAATAAACTAAAATGGTTACCAGTATTTATAAACCTTTGTGTCCTTTGTGGTTTCGTAGTGTTCTTTGTGGTCCTGATTTTTTTGTAACACAAAGAGCACAAAGCATGCACGAAGAACACAAAGTTATTGAGGTTGCGACAAACGGATAATCGCTTGGATCAATTAATTCTAACAAAGAATGGCAGTACTTTATTACATACTTGTTTTGATTGGAACATTCATTGCCATGGAAGGATTCACCTGGTGCACCCATAAATTTGTGATGCATGGTTTTTTATGGTACCTGCACAAAGATCATCATCGCACAGAACCCGGATTTTTTGAAAAGAACGATGCGTTCTTTATCATTTTTGCAGTGCCCTGTATCCTGCTTATTTATTTTGGAACTTTTGATCATACATGGTGGATGCAGGCCATGGGGTTTGGTATCATGGCCTATGGGTTCTCCTATTTCATCGTGCATGATGTAATTATTCACCAGCGGTTCAAATGGTTTACAAGAAGCAACAATACTTATGTAAGAGCGATCCGCTGGGGGCATAAAATGCATCATAAACATTTGGAAAAACAGGAGGGAGAATGTTTCGGTATGTTATATGTCGCCAAAAAATACTGGGATAAAACAAGACGGGATAAAAAATTGATGGCGGGTAATAAGAAAGTAGAGTATGCCCCGGAAGCAGAAACCCCCAGCCCCTAACGCTTGCGCTAAAGCTTCAGCGTCGGCGCAAAGGGGAGTATTGCCGGAGTTTTTTATCTTCACGATTATCTTTCTGCTTTAGTTATCATTATTAAACAAATGTATGCTTGAGTCTAAGTCCCCCTTTAGGGGACAGGGGCACTACGATTATATCATTGCAGGCGCCGGTTGTGCCGGGTTAAGCCTTGCTGTGCACATGATACAATCGGGAAAATTCAGCGATAAAAAAATATTGATAGTTGATAAGGAAGAAAAAAAGAAAAATGACCGTACCTGGTGTTTCTGGGAAACCGAACCGGGATTGTTTGAACCGCTTGTTTACCAAAAATGGAAACAGGTCTGGTTCCATGGAGAGAAATTCTCAAAACTGCTTTCTTTACAGCCCTATGAATACAAACTGGTAAGAGGAATTGATTTTTACAATTATTGCTTTGATCTTATTAAAAAGCAATCAAACATTGATATTCTTTTTGGGGAGGTGAAAGAAATGAACAGCGATGAAAAAAAAACATGGCTTGCAGTGGATGGAGATATATATTCTGCCCATTATATTTTTAACAGTCTTTTATTTCAAAGACCTTTGCTAAAAAAGAAAGAATATTATTTGCTTCAGCATTTTAAAGGTTGGCTGATCGAAACGGAAAAACCTGTATTTAATCCCGGCGAAGCAACGCTGATGGATTTTCGCAGCAGCCAGCAACATGGAACCACTTTTGTTTATGTAATGCCATTTTCAGAAACAAAAGCATTGGTGGAATATACTTTGTTTAGTGAAAAGGTTTTAGAGCCATCCCAGTATGAGAAAGGATTGAAAGAATATATTGCTGAAACTCTCCGGGTTGGTTCATATAAAATAACAGAAACCGAGTTTGGTATTATTCCGATGACCAATCATAAGTTTTCTGCCAATGAAAATAATATCATTCATATAGGCAGCGCCGGCGGGCAGACCAAAGCATCCAGTGGCTATACCTTTGGGTTTATACAAAAGCATTCAGCATGTATTGTACAAAAACTGGTCTCGGGCAAACAACCGATCTGTAATAACATAAAAAGCAGGTTTCGTTTTTATGACAGTACCTTTCTGTATATACTTCAGAACAAAAAATTGGCCGGGGAAAAAATATTTTCAGCATTATTCAAAAAAAATAAACCCCAACAGGTGCTGAGGTTTTTAGATAACGAAAGTTCTTTAAGCGATGAGTTGAAAATTATTTCATCTTTACCAACATGGCCTTTTCTAAAGGCCGCGTTGAAACAATTATAGCCCACGATTTAAATCGTGGTCTGGGTTTAAACCGTGGGCTATAATTGTTAATTATCCGGGTCCATTTGCATGAATTCTCTCTTCACGGCTTTCAGCATACTGAAAAGCTGGGCCACCTGTATCAGCAGTAATACCATTAAGGCAAGCAAAACATACCAGGGAAGATCGATCACTTTAGCGCCGGGTATCTTTTGAAATTTTTCAATATGCCAGCCGGTGAGTGCCGAACCAAAAGCCATACCCACCAGCAAAAAAGAAAGCAATGAATAAACCACTTTCAGGAACATGATCCGCATGGTGGAGTATCCCACTTTAAAATTTTCCAGGATAGCAGCCGGGATGATCAATACCAAAGCGATCCAGCTCCAGTTTTTATTGAACCAGGCGTCGTTGAGTGTCAGGTTCAATATAATTAAAAGGAGAATGGATGCTAATCCCCACGGAAATATTAGAAATGTGGAAGGCTTGGTTTGGGTTGCCATATCAAGAGTTTTGTTGGACAGGAAGGTAGATAATATCCGGGATAAAATAAAAAGCCACCCTGCTATCAGCAAAATGACTTGTAGTAGCCTCGACAGGAATTCCTGCCTGCATGACGCAGTCAGGCAGGGAACCTGTATCGAAGTCTAAATATAAATTTTGGAAAGTAGCCTCGACAGGAATCGAACCTGTATCTGGAGCTTCGGAAACTCTTATACTATCCATTGTACTACGAGGCCAGAAAAATTTGAAAATTTGATGATGTATCAATTTGAAGATAAATGTTCCATTCATTTTCAAATCTTCAAATTCCTGCATTATTTGATCAATCCACTTACATTAGAAGCAAACACTTTCACGGCAATAGCCAGCAAAATTACACCAAAAAATTTTCGTACAGCCATTAAACCTGCTTTGCCTAAAACTTTTTCAATAAGATCCAATGAACGTAATACTAAATAGATCACCACAAGATTCACCAATATTGCAACAAGTATCATGTATTCATTTTTATCAGCTCTCTCAAATGTGGCTTTTAATGACATAATGGTGGTCAGGGTTCCGCTGCCTGCAATCAAAGGAAAGGCGATCGGCACAACGGTCCCGGATGCGGCCCCTTTTTCTGCTTTAAAAAATTCTATCCCGAGCACCATTTCCAATCCTAAAATAAAGATCACGATGGAGCCTGCTACGGCAAATGATTTTATATCTACTCCCAGTAAATTCAAAAACGGTTTGCCAATAAAGAAAAATAATATCATCAATGCACCCGAGATGAGGGTTACTTTCCAGGCATTGAGTCCCCCCATCTTTTGTTTGATTGAAATAAGCATGGGCACAGCGCCTACAACATCTATTACAGCAAACAAGGTAAAGGTCAGTGTAAGGAACTCCTGTAAATTAAATTCCATAGCCGTTGATTTCTGCAAAAATAGTTATATGAAGATATATTTCTTTTTAATGACTGTCCACATATATGAACTTAGTGTCCTTTGTGCAATATTTTGTGTTCTTTGTGGTAAAAAAATACAGGGACCACGAAGAACACAAAGAAAAATACAGCACAAAGAACACTAAGACATGAGAGGGTTGCTACATTCGCATAGCCAGTTTCTCTTTAAATAAGTTCAACTCATTGGATAAGTATTGCAGGCAATCCCGGCAAAGGCAATCATCATGCCGTTGCTCTATATAAGCTCTTTGTTCAGCACTCAACCCGATTCCATAACACTGGCATTGTATTATATTTCCCGGCTTGCATTCAAAAGCATTGCCGCAACGGGGACATTTTTTTAGTTCATGTTTGGATATGGGCATGGTCTATAATTGAGTGGTGACTCATTTTGATTCAATCTTTCGGAGTCTTGTCACTCGGACGTAGGAGGAGTCTCAGAGTTCACAACAAACAGCCAAGCTGAAGGCTTTGAGATGCCTCGTACCTCGGCATGACAAGACTCCGAAAGTGCGGTCAACCTGACCACTACCTATAATTGAAAGCTTACGCCGGCAGTGAAATTGAATTTCCTCGAATTGTATCCCAGGATATCAAAATATTGTTTGCCGGCAAAATTTTTAAGGTCAAGAAATATTTTTATTTTCTTGTCAAATTTGTATTCACCATAGAGGTCGATCGTGAAATAAGCTTTCAATGTCTCCGGGACCGAACCGTAAATAAATTCTTCTCTTTTGCTGACAGAATGAATGGCAATACTGTAAAAGAAAGAGCTTGTTTCCTGTACACCAACATTTATATTGAAAGCATGTTTGGGAATGCGGTAGAGGTTATAATAGCTTGTGTCTTTACCGATCGGGGTGCCCGTGCCATCATATCCGGCAGTCGTTTTGCCATTGGTATAAGTATAGTTTGCCGTAACATTTACCTTGCCCGATGAATAATTTGCTTCCAGCTCAGCACCGTAATTTGTTTGCCTGCTTGCATTCATGTACTTGCTTTCAAAAGTGGACGGGTTGAATGTATATACGATCGCATCTTTGGTATTGCGGTAAAACCCAACCAGTCTTGCCCTGAATGATCGGATGGAAAATATCTCTGCTCCTGCTTCAGCGATGATCCCTTTTTCAGGGGTAAGTTTTGCATTACCTGCTGAAGGGTCGAACAACTGGTACAAGGTTGGTGTTTTAAAAGCAGAATACAGATTGCCGAAGATCTTTGCTTTATTATTAATTAAATAGGAGGGATTAAAAGTAAAAGTAATATTGCTGCCATATTCAGAATGAATATTTAAACGGCTGCCCAATTCGAGATTGAACCCATTGTTTTTATAAACAACAGATGCATAAGGGCTGACCTGGTCCATCTTAGCTTTCAAAACAGGCGGTGCATATGGACCGAAAGGACCCGTTGACCAATAGGATTGGTCTGTATTGTTGGATCTGTAATCTCCGCCGATCAATAATTCCCATTGATCAAGTTTCCAGTTGCCATATAATTCCAGGTAATGTGTCCTGCCGGTGTAATTACTTTTAGAATAAGTAACGTAGGGACTGCTTTTATACAAAGAGTCATTTAAATAATTTCTCTCAGCCCTGTTATAATTATAATTGAGGCGGATGGCTCCTTTATGATGAGTATAGACTATGCCGGCCCCCGCCTGTTTATTATTATTTGTAACGTCATAATCTTTTTCATCCGTAAAAGCAGAAGCGTCGAGCCCGGTTTTGTAATAACTGTAAGTGCCGGACAGGTTAACTTTTATTTTCTTTCCTGCATTAAAACCCAACCGCCCGTTAACCGTATGCTGATCAAAACCGTCTTTATCAAACTGCCCTGTCTTATTTGAATCATAAGCGGCTGAAAAACCATCAGCGCTGATATGTGTATAGTTCAATGCATAATCCGTTTTGTTTTTTTGTTGTCCAAAACCAACAGACTGTTTCAATGTTTGATAGCTTCCTGCTGTAAAATTCCCATTGACATTTATTTTAGTTCCCCTGTTTTTCCTTGAAATAATATTGATCACTCCTGCCACTGCATCGGAACCATATAAAGTAGATTGACCTCCTTTTAATATCTCGATCCTTTCGACCTGGTCAAGACTTAAAAAATTAAGGTCGAAATAATTGGTAATTACAGAGGGATCATTAACCGGGATACCATCGACCAGGATAAGCACATTACCTGCCGAGGCTCCGCGGATACTGACGGTGGGATTGGTACCCAAATTATTATTGGCGCCGATGATAGTAGTGCCAACAACTGTATTCAGTAATTCGCCCAATGTCTTGCCGGCACTTTTTTCCAATTGCTGTCGGTTAATGACGGTGATCACTTTACCTGTTTCACTTTGTTTTTTGGGATACTTACTGGCGGAAAGGATCACTTCGTCTAATGAAAGACCTGTTGTGTCCGGAAGTACCGGAATAACCTGTGCTTGTAACTGACTGCCGATAATGACAGCAGCCAGCACAAAAAAATTTTTTTTCATTTTACATGAATTTTTTGTGTGACTGCTTTCAGGAAAATGTTGTTGGTGAAAACACCGAACAACGGGATAGAAATATAAACGTCCTGCGACTTTTACACTTCAGCTTTTCACCCGAAAGCAATAAATGTTGTTTGTGATATGGCAGGTCTTCTGGCTTGGCCTGTTGTTGAACACCTTCCCGTCGATCTGATCAACAGTGGTATGCAGTTTCAACTGGAGAGTGGGGAATGGTTAGTGGCGAGTGGGAATCCCACTTCCTACTTGCCAACCCCTACTCGCGGCTTTACAGCTACGGGGATAGCGCCGGACTTACACCGGACTTCCCTTTTAATCCCGGTTATTAAGCCGGGAACCAAATCGATGCAAATGTAGGGAGAGAAATTTTCACGGCATGAAGAGTTGTTAACATATATTTTATCTGTTCCAAAAAAGTTTAATCAGCCGCTGTTATTTTTATCCGATATTTTTCGTTGCCTTACTTTTTAACATATCCGGCAAAATGAGTTGATTTTTTTTGCGTTTGGCAAGTAAGTTGCTGTTCTTTTTCCCGCCAGCCATTCGTACTGCTTCTGCCAGGAGATCTGTCAAGCATTAAAAAATATCCGATGAAGCAAAAAATAATCTCAAAGGCCCTGCTGGTCATTGCTGTATTTTGTATTGGAACAAAAATAAAGGCTCAGCAATACGAATTCGGTATTAATCTCGGTTCCGTTATTTACCAGGGAGATCTTACACCTGAACAATTTGGTTCTTTCAAAACGCAACAATTCGCAGCGGGTCTTCATGCTGACCGGGTACTCAGTCCTTCTTTTTCCGTTCGTGCCAATTTGCTGATCAGTAATTTAAAAGGAGATGATTCAAAATTCAATGATCCGGAATACCGGAAGCAAAGGAATTTTTATTTCACTTCTCCGCTGGTTGAGGTCTCGGCTTTATTGCTCTTCAATGTAATGGGTAAGAATAATGCTGATAAAGGTTTTTCACCTTACGTGTTTGCCGGGGCCGGGTTATCTTTTTTACATATCAAAAGAGATTGGAGCCGGATCAACAGGAGTTATTTTAATTCGGAGACCGATCCCATGTGGGCGGGGTTGGCCGAGGATTCAGTTCATGCGCTGCCCAACATTATACCGGTAGTTCCCGTTGGTGCAGGGGTGCGGTATTTTTTTTCACCCCAATGGGGGATCAACGCTGAAGCATCTTATCGTTTAAGCTATACAGATTATATCGATGGATTCAGCAAATCGGCCAACCCCGATCTGAATGATCATTATCTTAATTATGCCATTGGATTAATTTTCCGGCCGGGAAAGAAGAGCAGCCAGGGATGTCCTGTTATACAATATTAATGGGCTGAGGGATAGTTTTTTTCAAAGGAACGGAAATCGTGCTACTATAAGGTTAGAGTCTTTTCTTTGTATCTTCAAGCCATGACTCCTAAGAATAAGCTTGGATTGTTTGATTTCACGATGATCGTTGTAAGTCTCGTCATTGGTATGGGAATTTTTCGTACACCGGCCAATGTTGCTGCCGCTTCACCCACACCACTTATTTTCTTTATTGCATGGATCGCCGGCGGGTTGGTTGCTCTTTGCGGCGCATTAACTTATGCCGAGATCGGTTCAAGGCTACCTGTCATGGGTGGTTATTACAAAGTTTTTTCTTATGCATATCACCCGTCCATCGCATTTGGCATCAACTGTATCATCCTGGTGAGCAACGCAGCTTCCGGTGCGGCAGTAGCTTTAGTGGGCAGTGAATATATTACCGGGGTTATAATACCGGGTGCAAAGGATGCCAATTATATTCAAACCGTTCATATAGGTATTGCTTTAGCTGCAATTATTATTTTTTATGGAGTAAATATGCTGGGACTCCGGCTAAGCGCCAAAACACAAACTGTATTAACCATTATCAAAATATCGCTCATTCTTTTATTGATCACTCCATTGTTTTTTGCTACGAACAGCAGCGGCGCAAGTCATTTGATCACTTCCACTATTGATCCGGGATTTAAAGAATACATAAAAGCATTTGGCATCGGGTTGGTGGCAGTAAGCTTTACATATGGTGGTTACCAGCAAACCATCAATTTTGGTTCTGAAGTTGAAAAGCCGGCCAGGAATGTTCCCAGGGGAATTTTTATGGGCATATTTATTATTATCACTTTATACCTGGTCATTAATTATGCCTATGTGCATGTGATCGGCTTTGAGGAACTGAAAACCAGTAAGAACATCGCAGCAATAATGGCGTCAAAGATCTTTGGGATAAATGCTGAACGGGTATTATCTGTGCTTTTATTTTTAAGTGTACTGGCCTATATCAATGTGTTGTTGTTAAGTAACCCGAGAGTAATGGTGGCGATGAGCGAGGATAAGATACTGCCGGCAGCTTTTCAAAAAAGAAACAACCGGGGTGCACTAACATTAGCGCTGACAATTTTTGCGGGATTAGCAGCAGTGATCGTATTCTGGGCAAAAGAATTTGATACACTTCTAAGCTTTACGATATTTCTTGATTGTTTTGGAATGGTACTTTCCGCCGGGAGTATATTTATTATCCGGAAAAGGACGGCACATTTGAACGGGACAGGTATTTACAGCATGAAGCTCTATCCCTTGCTGCCATTGATCTTTATCGCTGCATACTCGTTTGTCGCCATCAGCCTTTTAATTAATGAAACTAAATTATCACTGATCGGTTTGGGTGTACTGGCCGGATTTATATTGCTGTACTTTGTTGTAAAAGCTATTCAAAAAAATAAAGCCTAACTGAATTTTTATGACCCCTGATATTTCTCATAATTTTTTTGACCGGGAAAATCTCAGCTATATCATCAACGAACTGGGCGAAGACCGCGAAAATTATTTCAACGCGGTTGCCCCGCCCATCATGCAGACCAGCAATTTTGTTTTTAACAAAGTGGCTGACCTGCATAAAGCATTTGAGGATGAGATGGGTGCTTATCTCTACAGTCGCGGCCTAAACCCAACTGTTGATATTCTCAGAAAAAAGTTAGCAGCATTAGATGGCGCAGAAGATTGTTTGGTTTTTAATAATGGTGCCGCAGCCATCTTCGCAGGTATTTTTGCCAATATAAAATCAGGCGATCATATTGTTTCTGTTGCCAAACCTTATACATGGGTACAAAGAATGTTTGATGTGATCCTGCCCCGCTTCGGCGTCAGCACCACGTATATCGATGGAACAAAACTGGAGAACTGGAAGCAGGCAACCCTACCGAAGACCAGCTTCTGTTATCTTGAATCACCCAATAGCTGGGACTATGCATTGCAACCTATCAGGGATGTTGCAGCATTTGCCAAATCAAAAGGTATTACTACATTAATTGATAACAGCTATTGTTCTCCTTTGTATCAAAAGCCAATTGAAATGGGGATCGATATGGTGATGCAGACAGCGACCAAATATATCGGTGGGCATAGCGATACACTTGGCGGCGTTCTATGTGGCAGCCATGCCATGATGAAAAAAATATTTGACAGCGAATACCTGAATATCGGAAGCGGTATACAACCCTTTAATGCATGGCTGCTGATCCGGGGATTGAGGACCTTGCCGGCAAGAATAGAAAGAATAACAAGATCTACAGCTGAAGTTGTTTCCTTTATGAAACAGCATCCAAAAATTGAATCCATTCTTTTTCCTTTTGATGAAAGCTTCCCGCAGTATGAATTAGCAAAGCAACAAATGAAAGGCGCTTGTGGCTTGTTCACTTTTATTTTGAAGACAAATAATATGGGATCGATCGTGAAATTCTGTGAATCGCTGCAGCATATCATGATGGCGGTTAGCTGGGGCGGACATGAAAGCCTGGTGATCCCCAAATGCGCCGGTATTGAACCAACGGATTTTGATCCGGCCAATAAAGAACATCGCTATGTCCGTATGTATGTGGGATTAGAGGATCCGCAATATTTAATAGATGACCTGGCACAGGCTCTCGCAAAAATGGGATAAGAATTTATCTCCAATTGTCAAAAATCAGGAGCCCGGCAACTCATTTCAGTTATTTTTGCTGCATGATCAGGCAAGGTATAAAATTGGGAATTGCTTTATTGTTTTTTCATTCATCGTTTGCACAACCGGCTATTGAAAAATGGGACCTGAGAAAATGTGTGGAGTATGCTCTTGAACATAATATCTCCGTAAGACAGGCTGACCTGCAAATTCGTTTTGCCGAACTGGATTTTAAGCAAAGCAAAATGGCTCAATATCCCACTGCAAATTTAAACAGCAATCTTGGTTATAGTGTTGGTAGCAACCAGGATCCAACATCTTTCAGCCTGATAACATCCGGCTTTTTATTCAATAATTACTCTTTGCAGACGGGCGTTGATCTTTTCAACTGGTTTACCAAAAAGAATACTGTTGCTGTTAAAGATCTGAACCTGAAAGCCACGCAGGCCGGTGTAGAAAAAGCAAAAAATGATATTGCATTGAATGTGGCTGTCGCATACCTTCAAATTTTACTGGCAAAAGAACAGGTAAACCTTGCTTCGGCAAAAGTCATTCAAACCAAAGCCCAGTTAGAAAGTACAAGAAAACAAGTGGAGGCGGGTAACCTTCCTGAATTGAGTGCAGCAAACCTTGAATCATTACTGGCATCGGATAGTTCAAGCCTGATCGGCGCAGAAACTGCTGTACAAAAATCATTGTTGCAGTTGAAGGCACTGCTCAACCTGGATGCAGGACTGCCTTTTGAGATAGTTACTCCATCGGTCCAGGCAATTCCTGTTGAGAATCTTGCTGACCTGCAGCCGGAAGCTGTTTACAATCTTGCCATAGCCAATATGCCACAGCAAAAAGTGGATGAATTAAATCTGAAAGCGGCATTAAAATCTGTGCAGGTGGCAAGAGGTTCCATGTATCCAACCATTTCTTTATTTGGAAGTCTCGGCAGCAGGTTTAATAGTAAATCCAAAGAAATCAGATCGATAACTCAAAAAACTTCAACAACTGCATTTGGAACAGTTTTAGTTAATGGCACTCCTTACCAGGTTTATCCTTATTATCCGGAGTATACCTACGGAAAAATAAAATATTTTGATCAGCTGGATCAGAATTTTAACCAGTCGATCGGGATTAGTATAAGTGTGCCGATCCTTATGGGAGGCACATTGCGTACTGAATGGCAACGATCAAAACTCAATGTAAAGCAGGTTGAATTGACAAAAGAGCAAAATAGTTTTACACTGAAACAGGATATATACACGGCTTATAACGATGCTGTGGCAGCTGTTCAGAAATTCAATGCGGATAAAAAAGCAGTGGAAGCATCCCAGAAGGCATATGATTTTGCCATGAAGAGATATGACCTTGGCTTGTTATCGACCTATGATCTGATCACAACGCAAACAAGCCTGCAGCAGGCAAAGACCCAGCTGCTCTATTCGCAGTATGACTTTGTTTTTAAAATGAAATTGCTGGAATTTTACAGGGGGCAGGGGTTGAAGTTGTAGATGATAACTAATAGATAATAGATGATAGTTGATAGATGATAGTTGTTCAGCCTCGTAGGGCATAATGTTAGCATGAGTGTAATTAATTGAAGGGTTCTAAACTTTTTCAAATGAACAAAAAATTAAAATGGACGCTGATCATTGTTGGAGGATTGGTTGTTTTGTTTTTGGTGATCAAAGTATTGGGTGGTGGAAAGAAAACCGAAAAAGTGGCGACTGCAAAAGCGGCAAAGCGAACCATTATCGAATCTGTGAATGCCAGCGGAAAAATTTATCCTGAAATAGAAGTAAAAATAAGCCCGGATATTTCCGGTGAAGTGACCGAGTTAAATGTAGAAGAAGGAGACAGCGTTAAAAAAGGAAAAGTACTGGCACGCATTTATGCAGATATTTATTCATTGCAAAGAGATGAAGCAGCTTCAAGGGTAAACCAATCTTCGGCAACGGTTGATAACAGCAAAGCAGCACTGGAATCCCTGAAAGCAGCTTTGGACCAGGCCCAGCAAAGCTATAACCGTAATAAGAAATTGTTTGATGATAAAGTGATCTCAAGATCTGAACTGGAACAGTATGAAACAACACTTCGTTCGGCGCAGGCTAATTATAATGCAGCGCTGCAAAATATCAAAAGCCTCCAGGCAAATGTGCAAAGCACACAGGTGGGACTGAGCAGGGCGAACAAAGATCTTGGGCGTACCACATTAACAGCGCCGATGGATGGTGTGATCTCATCATTGAAAGTAAAGAAAGGCGAAAGAGTCGCCGGCAATAGTTTTAATATTGGGACAGAAATGATGACTGTAGCTGATATGTCCATATTGGAAGTGCGGGTGGATGTGGGAGAAAATGATATTGTAAAAATAAATATCGGCGACTCCGCCGATGTGGAAGTGGATGCGTATAACAACCGCAAGTTTAAAGGAGTGGTTACAAAGATCGCCAGCAGCACAAAGACTTCTGCTGCTACTCTTACTTCTAATGATGTAACAAATTATGAAGTAAGGATCAGGCTGGATAAGGAATCGTATAAAGACCTTGCGGACAGAACTTTTCCCTTTCGTCCCGGGATGAATGCAAGCGCCGATATTAAAACAAGAAGAGTAGATAATGTACTGGCTGTTCCTATCGGAGCCGTGAATGCAAGAGTGAAAGGAAGCGACAAAAGCATGGCTGACAGAAAAAAAGAAGAAGAAAAAAATAAAGACAAGGATGATGTGATCGATGAATCAAGGGTCGCTTCAGAAGATGAATTGGAAGAAGTTGTTTTTGTAGTACAAAAAGATGGTACGGTAAAAAAAGTGGTGGTGAAGTCGGGAATACAGGACATCAATTACATAGAAATAATCAGTGGGATAAATGCAGGAGATGAAGTGGTGACCGATCCTTATTCTGCTATCAGTAAAACATTGAAGGACGGAATGAAAGTAAAAGTGGTGCCGAAGGATAAGTTGTTTGAGAAGTGAGGAGAGAGGCCTTTAGCTATTAGCCATTAGCCGTTAGCCGAGACATGAAAGATGAAAATTACATAATTTCTTGAAAAGCTAATGGCTAATGGCTAATAGCTAACAGCTCTATTAAATAACTAAATCAAAATAGGAAATGCGATTCGGTATCATCGGTGGTGGCAGTTGGGCAACAGCCCTGGCAAAAATCCTGACAGACAGGAAACACCATATCAATTGGTGGATCCGAAGCGTCGGTATTATTGAGCATATAAAAACACACAGCTTTAACCCCAATTATTTAAGTACAGCAAAGTTTGATACTTCATTTCTTTCCATGACAACTAATGTTGAGGAGGTAGTAAAAAAATCGGATATACTGATCATTGCTGTTCCGTCAGCTTATGCAGAAGAAAGCCTTTCCACTCTCCAACCGGAACATTGGAAGGGTAAAAAAATTGTTTCTGCCATTAAAGGGTTGTTGCATGATAAAAATATTTTATTGAATTATTACCTGGAGCAGCAGTTTAATATTCCTCTGGAAAATTATTTTGCCGTGTTGGGTCCCTGTCATGCAGAGGAAGTGGCATCAGAAAAACTGTCCTATCTCACTTTTTCAGGAAAAGATATTACCACGGCTGCGGAGATAGCTTCACATTTTACCACAGATTATATCAATACCATCGTTAACCAGGATATAATGGGTGTACAATATGCAGCCGTATTAAAAAATATTTATGCATTGGGCGCCGGCATTGCCCATGGCCTTAATTACGGCGATAATTTTTTAAGCGTTTACATTGCCAATGCTGCCGATGAAATGGCAGAATTCCTGAGAAAATTCGGCGTTGAGCATATAACCGTTGGAGAGCATGAAGGTGAGGACCCGGTTACACATCGTAAAACTCC
>DATHDV010000219.1:0-4482 GCA_035318845.1 Chitinophagaceae bacterium | reverse complement strand
GCTGGATGAATCATATAGTTTGGGAAATGATATCAATGCTGCCGCCAACCGCTTTTACAATGCTGCGCCCGGGCGTAATTACTATATCGGTTTATCTTTCCAATGGATCAAGCTTCCGAAATAATAAAAACTTACTGAGGTTGGAATATTACAAAAGCTGCATTCTAACAAGAATGCAGCTTTTGTAATCAGTTAGTCAATGGGTCCTATTTTTGAATAACAATTTTTTCTACACGAAGAACCCGGCCTTTTTCATCCGTTACTTTTAATACATACAATCCATTGGGTATGCTGCCGGTTTCGAGACGGGTAGCAGTGCCCATAACTTTTTGCCGGATCATAATCCTTCCATGCAGATCAAACATTTCAATTGTCCTGTTCGTTATATCCCGGTAATTATATATAATAATATATGTACTCGCCGGGTTGGGATACACATCAATGGTTTTGTTATTCAGATCTTCAACGATCTTTTTTACTGTAAATAACTCGTTGTTGATCATCCTGCCACCGGGTGGCTGGTAAGTAAACTCAAGAATACTTCCCGGGTTCGCCGGCGTTGTTGTGGTTCCGCCGGTTGGTCCGGAAGTGGAACCACTGGAATCGCAGGCTACATAAATTTTCATTCCATCAGGAGATATTACTACATCCCTGAATCTTCCCAGTCCGGCGAAATAATGTATAGTATCTGAAAGGATACTTTGTCCATCATTGCTCAACTTATATCTTGCTACTGTACCTTTTTTCAAATTCGTAATGAGGAGCGAGTTTTGCCAGCCGGGAATTGCATTGCTTCCATAAAAATCTGCTCCTGAAGGTGCAACCGTTGGCCACAACATCAAATCGCCGCCGGATGGAGGATTGCCGGAAGGAAATATTGAACGCAGTGGTTCTTTTGCATTTAATGTTGTACAATTGTTCTGTTCATTTACAATGGTGTAACCACCGGTAGTTCTTCCATTATAATTTCCATCGCACCAACCGATAACATTTGGCCATCCATAATTCCGTCCCCTTTCGATCGTATTTATTTCATCATCACTATAAGGACCGTGTTCATCACTATACAAAATATTTACACCATTTACATTACCCCATACTAATCCCTGTGCATTCCGGTGTCCAAAAGAATAAACTGCTGTCGGCTGTCCGCCATTGCTGTACGGATTATCTGCAGGGATCCAGGATCCTCCAACCAACTCCGTATTCAGCCTGAGAATTTTTCCTTCATAGATATTCAGGTTTTGAGCATTGTTCGGGCGATTGATATTATCAAACTGCCCGGCGCCCATATCACCAACTGAATAATATAATTTAAGATCGGGACCAATTGCAATTCTTGCCGAGTTATGGTCATTGCTTCCGGGTATATCCTGCAAAATAGTTACCGGTGATTCTAATAATTGTGTCCCTGGATTATAAATATATCTTTCGATCCTTGTTTTACGAACCGTGTTGCTCAATGACTGGTACGTGTAAGAAATATAAACATAGGGTTTGCCGGTAAGGAATTGCGGATGCAGGGCAAGTCCCATTAAACCGTCCTGTCCGCCTGCCAGTACCATGGCTGAACCCAATGTAAGTGCAGTGGTTTTTACACTGGTCACCGGGTTTACAAAACTTACTTTGCCTGCAAATCTTTCAGTGAACCAGATATTACCATCGGGTCCGTACACCAGGTCGTGTGGCATTCGCTGATTAGCCAAAATGGTTCGCATGGTAAATGATTCTGAGGCGGAGCCACCTGTTAGTGTTGTTACATTTAACGTAGCGCTGGGGACACTTTGATTGCCCGCAGCATCTTTTGCTATAACTGTAAAAGCATAAGTAGTTGCTGAACTAAGCCCGGTAACATCATAGGAGGTATTGGTAATATTTGATGGATTGATCTTTATATTATTTTTATATACATCATAGCCGGTTACAGCAACATTGTCTGTTGATGGCGCCCATCTTAAAGTAAATGACGTTTGGGCAATCGCAGCAGCGGAAAGATTTGTTGGAGACGTGGGCGGTTCTGTGTCAGGCGACGCTGTTGTTACGTTTAAGGTGCTGCTTGCTGTACTTTGATTACCGGCTGCATCTTTTGCCTTTACATAATAACTGTAAGTTGTTGATGGAGACAAGCCGGTAACATTATAGGATGTACCAGCGATGTTTGAAGGATTAATTTTTATACCGTTTTGGTAAACATCATATCCTGTCACGGCAACATTGTCTGTTGATGCCGTCCAGCTTAATGTGAATGATATTTGTGTAATAGCAGATGATACCAGGTTAGTTGGAGCAGTTGGCGGTTGTGTATCGGGTGGCTGCGTCAAAAGATATGTCCCGGGGATCACTTCGCTGGGGGCACTGGTTGACTGGCCCGGCCTGGCCCAACCAACAGCAAGGTTATCCGTGCCCGTACCTTCTTTCATCAGGGCTTCAACATAATAAACCTGGCCGGCAACAAGATTTATTGCTGCAGATTTTTGAGTGGCATACTTATTCCATTGTCTTGAATTAGTTTCACTGGTATTATATGCTATTTTCATTTTATTAGCAGGGCTGCTGGTAGTACTTAACCAAAGTTCTGCGCTGGCATCGCTGGCTATCCAGAATGTGTAGAGCCCGGTTGCGGGGGGACAGATATAGCCATTTAATCTCTCACCAAAATTATTCCCGCTGTTGATGGGCATTTCAAACAATGCAAGTGTTCCTGTGGATGAAGGATTGTTTGGGTAATTAGAGTTAGAGGTCAGGTTCGAAACAGCTGTGCCGGAGATATTATTCCATCGTTGGTAATTGATATTCCCGGTGCCGGGACATGTTTGAGCATAAGTACTGGCAATAAAAAAAAGAAATACAATCAATGGGGGCAAACGTTTTTTCATGTTATTAAATTTTAAGTGGTGGAACTTTGGTTCAGATTTATATTTATTTCTTTGGGACAAATTAAAAGTTGACCGGGTACAGGCTGATCACAGATCCAAATAAGGTTTAATGATTGAGATCAATTTTTATTTCAGCTCCGTAGTATAAAACAGGAATTCCTCCCGGCTGAAAAAATTGATGAGGGGAATCTTTTATGTCCCTGGCAACAAAATTGACTCCCGTACAAATTAATAGACTTGTTCGAAGCAAATATCACATGGGCAAACTACTCGGGGATAAGGGTGTCTGATTTTTTTATATGAACTCTATACCGTCACCGCTCAGGCTATTGTTGGTTTATTTGCTGAAGGTATTTTTTTATTGCAGAAAAAACAAAACCAATTTTCAAGAACCTGACCGGCGTGTATGGTTATGATGATAAAAGCCCCCCGATGGATCGGGGGGCTCTGGCAGGATGTATGATGAGTTTCTTTTTACCTGGATCCCTTCATGATCTTTCGTACAGCTACCTGTCCGTTGATAGTTACTCTCAGGATATAGGTGCCGGCGGGCAGTCCTTCGGTATTGTAGATGGCAAATGCATTTGTTCCCTGGTTAACATGTTGGGTGTTGCTCCTGATTATTTTGCCATATAGATCTACCAGCTCAACTCTTGCTATTGCGGCAAATGGAGATGATATTTCATACGACAAGTCATTGTAAAATGGATTGACTACTCTGCCCAACTCCCAATTATTGATCTTATCAAGATTCAGTTGTATCGTTCCGGAGTATTTCTTCAAACCGCGGTCATTTAATACAGCGATCCTGTAATACACTTTACCTGTTACAGGTCTTGGGTCATCATAGCTGTAATAATTCTTTTCTGAACTGATATCGTTATATCCGTTGACGATCGCAATGGAAGTGAAATCAATGCCATTATCGCTTCGTTCAACAGCATACCTTACAAATTCTTGTTCTTTTGAAGTGACCCATGAAATTCTTGCTTTATCTGCGATCAGCCTTCCTGAGACAGACAATAGGTCTGTAGAAAGAATGGGCCCGCAATCTGTCAAGACGTCCAATGATATGGTTACCGGGTCGCTGAAATTACATGTGGCACTTGAAAGGTTGCCGGTTGTTGTGGCTACAACCACCCTGTACAAATCACCATCGTTCCCCGCCATGGTCCAGGCTGGCGGAATTTGGAAAGATGTAATATATTCCCACATACCGTTAACCAGGGTAGGTGTGGCAGTTGCTTCAGTCCCTGGTATATCAACCCAGGTAGCTCCGCCGTCTGTACTCCGCTGCCATTTGTATTCTACATAGGTATTATAATACGATCTTACCGTATCATATATTGTTACAACATTGCCTTCACATACTGTTGGTGCATTTGTAGGTGAATAAGACATGTTTGGATAACAGGTTCTTAAACTGAGATCATCCAATGCCCAGTCATTACCACCGCCACCCGGTGCATTATTTCTTATAGTAAGGAGGAAGCTTGTTTGAGAGGCCCCGGTTTTGTAAACAAAAGATCTTTGCACCCAGTTATTCAGGGTATCTGAACCGGTTTGTGTGCCACCAAGTCCCTGGTAAAGTATATCACCGGTGGTA
>DATHDV010000218.1:0-3477 GCA_035318845.1 Chitinophagaceae bacterium | reverse complement strand
GCTGAATGTAGATAGCAGGATCAATAAGATGATAAGCGTCGGGGGTAAACTTTCGTATTCCAATGAAAAAAATATTATCGGGGGAACTTCAGGCTCGCTGCCCGGTGAAGGATTTGCTTCGGCCGGTACTGCCCGCCTGGCTTTTGCCCTTCCTCCGAACGTTTCCCCATTTAACAATAATGGAACTTACAATATAGCATCGGGAACTGCTATTGGATCACAAGGAACTTTAGTAAATAATCAAAACCCTTACACGTTCAATAATGTAAAGCTGTTGCTTGATCTTAACCGGTCTAATAACGAAGTAAGTCATTTACAATCCAATGCTTATTTACAATTGAAACCGGTAAGCTGGGTCACTTTAAGAACACAATATGGTATTGACAATTTGTTAATAGACAATGATATTTTCTATAATCCTTACCATGGTGATGGAGCCGGTACAAGTCTTGGACCCGGCGGCGGCGGCACAGCTACTTTCTCAAAAGATAAAACATGGTTGTGGACAAATACAGTCCAGTTCGATTACACATTTGCAAGGAAACATAATGTTAGCCTGTTAGGAGGTAATGAACAACAAAGACGCACTTCTACAGGGCTCGGAGTTGGCCGCAGAACCTTGTCTGATTCTTCCTATACGGTAGTGCAAGCCGGGTTTACTACCAGTAATGCGGCAGGATTAGCGCTTGGAGAAAATTACCTGCTTTCAAATTTTGGGCGCTTGAATTACAACTTTGACAAGAAATATTTCATAAGTGGAAATATCAGGCAGGACGAATATTCTGCACTCGGTATTAAAAAAGGAACTTTCTGGGGCGTTTCTGCAGGTTGGGAAGTTGCCAGGGAAAAATTCTGGTCATCAATGGGCGCGGATCGGGTATTCAGTAGTTTTAAAATAAGAGGTAGCCATGGAAAAGTAGGAAATATCGGCGGTATAGGTAATTATGCCCCTTACTCAACTTACGGTTCTGGTTTATATGGCGGTGCAGCTACATTAGCATTTAGTACCGTTGGTAATGACAAGATCCGCTGGGAGACCAGTACAAAAACAGATATAGGTCTTAGTTTTGGTTTATTCAAAGAAAGAGTGACTGCTGAATTTACTTATTATAAAAACGACATAGATCATTTATTGCTAAACGTACCGCAAGCTCCTTCTACAGGTCTGGGAAGTATCTTTCAGAATGTCGGCACTATGTATAATAAAGGAATAGAGATCACAATCAATGCATCTATCATTCAGAAAAAATCGTTCAGCTGGAATTCCTCTTTCAACTTCTCCAATAATAAAAACATGGTCACTTCCCTGGCCAATGGATTAACAGAGATACTCACGGCTACAAGTGGTCTCGAAACAGTTAGTAAAACATTACCGGGCTATTCAGCCGGTTATCATTTTGCGATCCGTACAGCAGGTATTGATCCCGCTACCGGAAAAAGAATATATATTAACAAAGCCGGAAACCAGGTTCTATATGTAAACGGCGGAACATTGCCTGCCGGTCAATTCAACTACATGAACCCGGATGGTACCCAATATAAAATAAACGGACTAGTGGCCTCGATCAACTGGGCTGACGATGCAGTGCCCTATGCCAATTCCATACCTAAGATCATTGGCGGCTGGGACAATACATTCCGCGTAAAGGATTTTGACCTGAACTTCCTGTTCACTTATCAGTTAGGATTTAGTATTTACTATGGTTCCAATGCAGGCTTACATGACAACCGTTTCTGGAACAATTCAACAGATATATTAGATTATTGGCAAAAACCAGGTGATCAAAGCAAATGGCCTAAACCTTTGCTGAATGATAATGTTTCGAACGGATCAGCTATGCCAATGGATATTAATGTCTATAAAGGAGATTTCGTGAAATTAAGAACGATCCAACTAGGATATACTTTGCCTAAAAAGTTAATCGATAAAGCAAAGATGAGTAATGCAAGAATTTATGTCAGCGGTCAGAACGTGGCCATCTTTTCCAAGTATCCCGGACCGGATCCTGAAGTATCTACAAATGGTAATTCACAAACATCCTCGGGTGTTGACCGTAATACGTTGGCAAATGGACGTACGATCACGGTTGGACTTAATGTCAGTTTCTAATTTTATTAACTTCTTAAAAAGATATAAAATGAAAACAAAATTAATAAACAGTCTGCTGGTAGTGGGGGCTACCTTGGTTTTCCTCACTTCTTGTAAGAGAGAGCTGTTAACTCCTACACCTCAAACTTCGATCTCGGATGCAACAGCATTTGACTCGCCATTCAGGATAGGCAACCAGGTGCTTTCATTATATGCATCATTCAAATCCGGCGCCTTCTATGGTGGCAGGTTTTTAGTATATGGTGATTCCAGGGCCGAAGAATTCATCAGTGAAGACCCTAACCTTGTTACCGGGTTTGATGTATGGCAGCTAATCCCAACCAATAGTGCAACGGCTGTACTCGGTTTATGGTCACAATGCTACTCTGTTATCAACCAATGTAATCTCTTTATTGATGGTATGAATGCAAAGGGCACGACGGTAGTTGGAGCGGCCAAGGGCGCTAACTATATCGGAGAAGCAAGACTTATCCGGGCCATTTCCTATTATAGCCTTTTACAACACTATTGCAGGCCTTATGCCGACGGCGCCGGCAGTAAACTGGGCTTGCCTTTACGTTTAATTGGGTTAAAGGGTCCGGGTTTTTCTGACCTGGCAAGGAGTACCGTTGCAGAAATTTATACTCAAATACTTTCTGACCTTGATTATGCAGAAACCAACCTGCCTTTGACTAATGGCGCAGCCTCGGCTAATACAACCCGTGCTCATCGCAATACTGCCATTGCGTTTAAGACAAGAGTATATCTTAGCATGCAGAATTATGCGCAAGTCATTGCAGAAGCGAATAAAATAGTTCCTGCGGCTCCTCCTTTCGTTGCTACAAGTGGCGTTGCCCATGCTTTACAAGCTGACTATGTCAATGTTTTTAAAACCCCGTTTACCACTACGGAATCAATTTTATCTATGCCATTTACAACGGGAAACGGGGATGCTCCGGGAACGCAAAATGGTTTGCAGGGATATTATTATGCCAGTGCTACGGGGATCGGATCAATCTATTCATTGAACCCGGCTGGTATTATTGCCGATGCCGGTTGGAAAGCAACGGACAGAAGAAGATTTTTCATTTTTACGGCTACTACAGGCAAAAAATACCTGACTAAGTTTCCAACTGCTTCGCCGGCAGATTATACACCGGTCATCAGGTGGGCAGAAGTTTTATTGAACCTGGCCGAAGCAAGGGTCCGTTCATTAAATACGATTGACCTGCAGGCTATCGCTTTATTAAATGCCGTGAGAAGCCGGTCTGATGCAACAACTATATTTACTGTTGCAAGCTTTGCAACCGCGGCTGACCTGATCAATGCAATTATGAATGAAAGAAGAATTGAGTTTCTTGGCGAAGGTTTGCGCATTAATGACCTGA
>DATHDV010000217.1:0-10741 GCA_035318845.1 Chitinophagaceae bacterium | reverse complement strand
CTTTTGCAAACTCATTGAAGCGGCTCAATACCCAGTTGCGGGCGGCACCAATGCCACGTTTGGGATCAGTTTGTATACTTAATGTACTTCTTGTGCCAAAACTCACCATCTTCCTGATATAAGATTCCAGCGAATCTTTTGAAACCTCCATTACCATTTTTTCTATCTGCGGATCACGACTGATAGTGGTCTGGGCTTTTGTTGATGTATAAAGAGTAATTAACGGAATTAGTACAAGAAATTTTTTCATTACAATATGTTTTGGCAATAAAATTAAGGAATGCCCGCCTGACTCCCATCCAAATGATCCGGTCGGACGGGAATAAAGTCGGGCAGGAATATCCATTGCAGTAAAAACAGTATTTTTAATAAAATTGTTTTACATGCCGGTAAAAGACCTCAGTACGGTTCACCAGTTGATCAGCGACCTGTTTCATTGGCCTGATTCGCCGGAAGAATGGAAGCAATATGAATTAAAGCCGGAGCAGATCGATTTTTTCAAACTGAACGGATTTCTCAGTGGGATTAAAATGCTGGATGAAAGACAGATCAGGGTCATTAATGGAGAGTTGGCAGAAATAGCAGACCCGAGATCCCCGGGGCATGAATTGTTTTATGAGTTTCATTCCAATGAATCAACAGATCCATCCACGATCCTTTTTCATGCATTAGGTGCCTGGCGAATAACGCCGGGCTTGCATGATGTGTTATGGAACCCACGGTTCCTGGTTGCAGCAAGTCAATTGCTGGGAAATGTTCCTGTTCGTTTCTGGCACGACCAGATATTCTGGAAGCCTCCGAAACTCGGAGGTGTGGTGGCATGGCACCAGGATTATTCGTACTGGACAAGAACGATACCAGTGGCCCATCTCACCTGCTGGTGCGGATTGGATGATTCGACAAAAGAGAACGGTTGTTTACAATATATTGCAGGGAGTCATGAATGGGGCTTGTTGCCAAAGCCTGTTATTGCCGGAGAATTACAAGGCATAAAAGATTTTTTGAATGAAAAACAAAAAAAACAATTTGAAAACCCGCAGTTTGCTGAGGTAAAAGCCGGGGAAGCAATCTTTCATCATCCGTTTACCCTGCATGGTTCAGGCTCCAATACATCAACCAAACCAAGAAGAGCGTTTGTAATTAATGTAATTGCCGACGGTGTTGTTTCAGATTCAAACGAACCTTTGCTGGAAGGGGTGCCTGTAGTGCCGAAAGGAGAGAAGCTTCAAGGGCAATTTTTTCCGTTGTTGTTTAAGGGAATAAGAAATAAGGAATAAAGAATAAGAAAGTTATTCGTTTTCAATTTAAACTTCACTTCCTTATTTCTCATTTCTTATTTCTTATTCTTTATTTCAATATCCGTACTTTTCTTTCCACAGACTTTTCAAAAATTTTCTCAACTCTTCTTCTCTCACATTCTTTCCGGGATCATAGAATTTCATTCCTGCAATTTCTTTGGGTAAATATTCCTGCGGGGAAAAATTGTTATTGTAGCTGTGAGAGTACTCATAATTCTTTCCATAGTCCAGGTTCTTCATCAACCGGGTGGGTGCATTACGGATATGAAGCGGAACGGGCAGGTCTCCATATTTCTTAACGGCAGATAGTGCTTCCCCAATTGCAACAACAGCTGCATTGCTTTTTGGAGATGCAGCGAGATAAGTAACACATTGCGACAAGATGATACTGGATTCCGGATATCCAATTTTATTCACCGCTTCAAATGTTGCGTTGGCCATCACCAATGCGGTTGGGTTAGCATTGCCAATATCTTCGCTGGCCAGTATCACCAACCTGCGGGCAATGAACTTTACATCTTCACCGCCTTCGATCATTCTTGCCAACCAGTACACGGCTGCATTCGGATCGCTGCCTCTTATTGATTTTATAAAAGCAGAAATGATATCATAATGCTGTTCGCCGCTTTTGTCATAGAGGGCAATTCTTTGCTGCGCAACATTCATCACATATTCATCTGTAATAACTATTTTATCAGGGTCTTCGGAAGCCCCTCCTTGCGAGGCAACCGAGTTTTGCGAAGGTTGGGGGCGAAGCCCGGGGGAGGCTGCGAGCTCCAGCAGGTTCAATAATTTCCTGGCATCACCACCGGAGATATTTATCAATGCAGATGTTTCTTTGAGTTCAATTTTTTTCTTTTTTAAAAACTCATCTTTTTGAATAGCTGTTTGTAAAAGTTTCACCAGGTCATTTTCATCCAGTGGTTTCAGTACATATACCTGGCAACGGCTTAGCAAGGCGCTGATGACCTCGAAAGAAGGATTTTCTGTTGTAGCGCCGATCAATGTGATGATACCTTTTTCCACAGCACCGAGTAAAGCATCCTGTTGTCCTTTATTGAAACGATGTATCTCATCAATGAATAAAACAGAACCAGGTTTGTTTTTAGCTTCTTCGATCACTTCCCTTACATCTTTTACACCTGAACTGATAGCGCTGAGCTGGAAAAAGGGAACTTTTAAAGTATGTGCAATGATGTTAGCGATGGTTGTTTTGCCTGTGCCCGGGGGTCCCCAGAAGATCATGGAAGGAATTTTTCCATGCTCAATGGCTGTTCGCAGGATACTTCCTTTGCCGGCAAGATGTTGCTGGCCTTGCAATTCATCTAATGAATCAGGGCGGATGCGTTCAGCAAGCGGAACATGAGAATTCATGATCCAAAGTAACGAAAAGTTAATGTGCCAGACGCCAATTCACATTGGGTTTTGAAATACTGGGGATCTTGTCAATGAAAAACCTGTTTATAAAAAACAGGCTTTTCAGCTTAAAACAACGTACTGTTATGAAAGAAGCAATTTACAGTTCTTTATTTTTTATAAAGGCAGTATTACTACCCAAATAAATTCAGTGGTTGCCGTAATTTTTGGAGAGCGGATCAGATCTTATGAATTTGGTTTTTGATCGCAAAGATCACAATGCCGGCCGTGTTCCTTGCTTTTACTTTTTCCTGGATCTTTTCCCGGTATCCTTCAATGGTCCTTACACTGAGGTTAAGCATGGCCGCAATTTCTTTGTTGGCGTATTGCTCGCAAATGAGCCTGATGATCTGTGTCTCTCTTTCGGAGAATTGTGGTTTGGGCGTTTTTTTAAAGGGGTTGAAAGAACTTTTGGCGATCAGTTTTATCAATTTTTCAGAAGTATGTTTGCAATAATAAGTATCACCGTTGCTGACATGATGAATAGCTTCAATGATCTCATCCTTTTGTGCATTTTTCAGCATATACCCTTTGGCCCCTGCCTCCAGCATTTCCATAATGAGTGTATCCTCATCAAACATGGAAAGGGCCACAATATTGACATCCGGGTTATTCTTCAGAAGTTGTTTGGTGGCCTCAATGCCATCCATGACCGGCATCTTGATATCCGTAAATATCACATCGGGTTTAAGTTTCCCTACGATCTCAATCAGTTCTTTTCCATTTTCTGCCTCGCCAACTAACCTGATCTCGGGATATTTTTTGAGCATGACCCTGAACCCGTCACGGAAAATTTCATGGTCATCGGCAATCACAACGCTTATATTACGATATTGTTTTTGCATAGCTTTGGTTTTAGTCAATTGGTATTTCAAACTTATATTTTACTCCTTTCCCCGGCCCCGTATCCACTGAACTGATCCCGTTCATGATCTCTACCCGGCTTGCTAAATTGCGTAATCCAAGACCCTTGTTCAGATCATTTACTTTTTCATAGTTAAAGCCTGTTCCGTTATCCTCGGTGATCAGCACAATGTGTTTATCTTTTACATCTAATTTAATAAACAATTCTGAAGCCCCGGCATGTTTTACAGTATTTTGAATGACCTCCTGCACAATGCGGAACAGGTTAATTGATTTTTGCAGCGAAATATCAGGGATCGGGTTTAGCTGATAACTTATTTTCAAAGGCAATGATTCCGTGATCTTCCCGATCAGTTCTTCTGTTGCCGCCACCAGTCCTTTCCGGGTGAGGGTATTGGGCATTAAGTTAAAAGCGATTTGCCGGATACGCTGTATGATCTCATCCACATAACCACTTGCTTTCCGGATAAGTTCGGTGTCTTCTTCGGATTTCGATTCAACGGAATTGATCTTGAACTTAATGGCTGAAAGTACCGGGCCCAGGTCATCATGGAGATCAGAAGCGATCCGCTGCCTTTCTTTTTCAAGGGTAAGGATCTCTGCTTCAATTTTCTCCCGGTTGAGTTTTTGCGTGATACGCTGTTGCCGTATCATCGTGATGATAAAATACAGCAATACCACGCCAAGCACGCCGGCAGCGATCAGAGCAGCAAGGTAGATTTTTGTTTCTTGGGTATCCATAATACAGCCCAGGCGAATATGAGGTTAACAAATAAATTTACAAAAATGAGAATGACTAGAATATTTGTATAGAATTGGTCACTTGCTTTTAATCGTATAAAAAAGAACACTTCGATGGTTGCTTTATATGAGAAATAAATAATGATCCCGCAGCAAATCAAAAAAGTCGCATTATACAATAAATTTTTCTTAACTGTAACAATAAGTTTATTTAATTGTCCGATGCTTAGGAAAATCAGAATAAAAGAATAGACAATCCTGAAAAATGAATTGATTGTGGCGAGGCTGTGCCAGATCAGGTTATCGTATATCCACAGGCAAAATAAAAAAATGAAAAGAGAATAGAAAAAAATATTTTTTTTATTAAATGCTCCCCAATTTTTAAATAAACAGAGATACAACAATGATTCAAATAAAACGTAAACGTTTGAATTTATTAAATTATTCCTGGTGGTCTCTATAAAAATGACACTTAGGGTGTGATTTATAAAACCCAGACAAAGAATAAAAATAAAGGGCCGATACGCCGGCATGGCCTTTTTAAAACGGATCAGCCCAATAATTACTGCAATTGTAATACTATATCCTAATGCAACAGAGATATAATATAGACTCATAGTTAGCTATTTAACGCCGAAGGTGGCGGGCAAAACGGAGGGCACCGCAATGTATCATCAACAATACTATCTCCGGCAATTGTCATATTCGCTGTGATTGGAGGTAATATATCCTCATTATTTTGATTAACTGCTACCAGCATTGGTCTTACCTGGAGATTTGCGTTCATTCCATAATAAAGACGGATTGCTGTGCAGTCTGGCTTGGCCAGCAAAGTCTCTATAGCAGCTTTATTAAAAGTGTCACAAACAGAAAGGATATCGTTGCCAGCATACACCGGGTTAATAACATCGGCTTTGTTCTGCCTGTAGCGGGTGGTCATTTCAATTGCTTGTTGAAGTGAAATGAAACCAGTTGTTGATCCATTGCTCATAAATTAAAATTTTAAGTGGGATAGATGGGTTTGTCTCCGGGAAGATAATAATTCCGCGAAACTTAAAAAACTAATGGGATTATTACGGTCTGTACAGGTAGTAACCGCAGTTTGGAAAGGTATTAGCAACCTTGCCAGCATACTATTAATGTCCCAGATTTGACTTGCAAGAGGATCTTTATTCCAAAAGGATTGAACAAAATACAAAAGTCATCATCAAAGATCGATTCGAATAAAATTTTTCAGTTGAATAACAGCAATGGGGACTTTCTCAAAGCTATTAACCGTTGACCTTTCCTAAAAATTGCAAATGGCTATCCAATAAACGGATAGCCATTTTGTTACCTAATATGATTAAATGGAATTCCGGTTCATAATTTTAAAGAATTGCACTATCCCGAAACTTTATAGAAAAGAGGCTTAGTTTATTGAATAATATTATTCCCCTCTGCAACAAATTTATCAGTAAGTATTTTTCCTGATCTGTTTAAGATGTTATTGCTGAATCTATGAACTGCCCTTACCCAATCGATGTATTGAATCAATGGCTTGCAGGGGTTGCAATTTTTAAAATTGTTATTTTCTATTTCTGAACGTTGGGTTCCTGAAAGAGAAATCAAAGGGACATTACCGGCTGTTACACAATTATCAACCATATTCCCTGAGAAAATAAGATAGGGCCCCATCGTACTTTCATCATTACCACCCCGAAGCATGGTAAGTAACTGGTCTTTACAACTCCTGAATGTATTGTTAGTCATCTTCAGCTTTTCAACATTATAATAACCTTTCTTCTCCGTTTCATTATTGAAATCAAACAATTTGCCCATTGCAATATTGAAAACGCATTTATTAACCAGGATACTGTCTGACACACTTGATCTGGCGGCTGTAAAAAATGTGCCGTACATATTGCTAAATTGACAACCGGTGAAACTGAAATTACTGTGATTGCAACTTCCTGAAGTATCCGTGGTAATGAAATTATTGATCCCCGAAAGATCGAGTTTGAGATTATTTATTGATAAAGATTTTCCTGCTACTACCTGGAATAAGAACGGCAAATTGCGGGATTTGCTGACAAACCTGATAAAGCCTTTTTGATTGCTGGTAAATGAAATATCAGTATTTAATAGAAACGGTGCTGAAAAAGTATACTCCCTGCCCGTCAGGATAATATTGAGTTTTCCATTGCTGTTTTTTGAAAGGCATGCAATAATATCTTCAGCAGTTTTGCACGTAACATTTATTTGTTTTCCAATAGCCGGTTTTTTTTGATAACTGAACCATGCGGCACCACATTGTGTAAGAGCATTTTTTTCTATTTTTTTAAATTGGTCCAGATCTGAAAAGCCGGGGTGTAAAGAAATGCGGGTAGTTACTCTCGAAAGACTTTCTTTGTAGAGAGAATCAAAAGAATCATTTTTTGGATTCTCATCTGCAAATGGAATCGAAGCAATGCCGGCATTTATACGCTGTAAATCAGATTTGATGAACCCGCCTGTTGTGTTTTGTTTAATGCGCTTACTTATTAAGTTACCGGAAAAGTGTATGCCATTTATTGAATCAAAAACATAATATATGCTATTGTCTCTTTGGTTATCTATAATATTATTAATGAATTGAACATTTTTTGGGGGAACGGATCTTTCTGTATCACTCCCTTCGCAAAAACTCATCGGCGTACAATCAATAAAACTATTATTGGCGATCACGGCATCGGTTACAGCCACATACCGGTTTGCGGGAGAATTCGGTACACCATTCATGATGGCTAAAGGTGAACGAAAGCCTTCACCCCGGCAACGGTAGAAAAGATTATTTACAACCCACTGCCCTTTGTTTATGATCCTGACACCTCCCGTTCCTTCTTTATTATTGCCGAGAAATATATTGTTCTCAACGGTATTAAAATTTCCGTGGCGCAGAACAACTGTCCCCTGGCATTCTTTGAAAAGATTGTTGCGTACCACATTTTGCCCGGATTTCAGGGATATAATTTCTGTTTCTCCATCACAATGTTCAAAAAAATTATCAGTGATCTGTGTGTTGGAATTAAACTCGCAATATTCAGAAACACCAACCCTGATGATCTCTCCCGAGTTTGAAGCTAATGGAAGACGGTGGCCGAAATAGTTGTGATCAATGGAATGAAAATTCTCCCTGCTGCCCGGATCGTCAAGCATAACAGCTATGACAACGGCCATATTTTTTTTCTCAAGTATACTGCAATGATCAAGGCGGTTATATTTCCCATAAAACATGATCCAGTAATTGTCATCAAGCCGTTTGGGGTTATTAAAATCATTAATCACGGTATTAGTGACCCTGCAATGATTTGCCATTTGATTTTTGTCCAGCCTGAACCTGATCACGGCGTCATTACCTGCATATCCATTTGTAAAATAAAATCCATCCACCGTGATGAACTGACCGCCCAGTCTCAGGAGGGAATGGCCCGTTAGTAGTACTTTCCCGGTTTCTTCAGCTTTGAAAATAATCGGGTTTTCAGCAGTTCCGTTGCAGTCTAAATTAATCGTTACATCTTTCCATTCGCCTCTAGTTAAAATAATAAGATCACCTGGTTGTGCTTTCCTGTTGGCAGCGTTCAGCTCCTCAATATTTTTTACTTTAATGGTATTACCGGACACGGTAGTTACAAACAGGACACTGAAAGAAGTTAATAAGAATCGTATCATATTTATTTATTTGCCGGCCCGTTTTTATGGAGGATCCGCTGGGAGGATTCCCGGATGAATAGTTTCGTTTTCAATACTTCTTCTACATGAGTCATGTCGGCCTCATTATGCAGCATTTCAATAAAAAGTTTGGCTGCAATTTTTCCCATCTCAAATGCCGGTTGATCCACACTGGAAATGGTAGGAGTAACCAGGCTGGTGACAGGTTCATTATTGAAACCCACCAATCCTATGTCATGAGGCATTTTCAAATTTTTTTCTTTGATCGCCAGCATCGCACCCATCGCCATTCTGTCGCTGATCGTGAAAATAGCATCAGGTCTTTTTTTCATATTCAGTAGTTCCTGTGTGGCGAGGTAAGCATAGTGCTGGTTAAAATCACAGTGAATGATCAGGTCATCATTTGGTTTTATCTTATACTTTTTTAAAGCTTTGAGGTAACCTTTCAATCTTTCATTACTGATGCCAAGGTTTTTGGGTCCTGCTAAAATGGCGATTCGTTTATAACCCTGCTCCAATAAATGTTCTGTGGCCTGGAAACCGCCGTCTTCATTATCAATCCTCACACCGGGAGCTTTCAGGAAAGGAGTTACCCGGTCAAATACGACCATCGGCATTTGTTTTTCCTGGATCTTTTTAAAATGATCAAAGGTTTTTGTTTCACTGGAAACGGAAACAATAAAACCATCCACGAGGCTGTCCAATAATCTTCTTGTATTGATGATCTCACGGCCAAAAGATTCATTGCTCTGGCAAACCATTACCGTATAACCGGCTTCCATGACCACTTCATCGATACCTCTTACCATGGTTGATAAAACATAATCCAGGTTAGGAACAATAACACCGATATTATGAGTCTGTTTTTGTTTCAGACTTAATGCCAGTTTATTGGGCTGATAATTTAATTCTTCCGATAAAGCCATTACCGCTTTTTTTGTTTCTGAACTTACATCGGGAGCATTGCGCATGGCACGGGAAACAGTGGAGATAGATATATTCAGTTGCCTGGCAATGTCTTTTATTGTTGCGGGTTTGTTCATTTGTGTATAAAGGTAAAACTAAAGGAAACTTTGTTACGGAAATCCCGGTAGCGTTGCCGGTAACGTTCTCGGAACTAAAATATTAGAAAACATCTAAACATTTAATCAAATGGATAAATAATTATTTGATTTAAGCTAAATTATTTTGATAATGTCTATCACCCTGATTTCAGGTAATTTTAAAATTGCAGTTATTATTACAGCCGAAAGCTTGTTGAATGAAAAAAGGTAAGGATTTGTCTGCCAATTATTCTGATCTGTTTTTCCCTCTGCTCTGCTTTCTATCCTATCCCCTGGTTTTTTAATAAATTCTTTTAAACAGATTAGTATGTATTCGTTAAAAGGAAAAGTTGCATTGGTAACTGGCGGAGCCAGGGATATTGGCCGCCAGGTTTCTATAAAATTGGCGGCTGAAGGAGCAAAGGTTTGTATAAACTATTTTGGGAACGAGGAACTGGCGAAAGAAACGCTGGAATTGATAAAAAAAGCAGGCGGGGAAGCGATCATCGCTTATGGTGATATGACCAAAGCAGCAGATGTTAAGCAAGTTGTGAATGTATGTACAACGGCTTTTGGAAATGTGATTCATGTGCTGGTGAATGTTGCTGGTGGATTGATGGGAAGAAAGCTTTTAGCCGATATTGATGAAGAGTTCTGGGATGCCGTGATGGATGTAAACCTGAAATCTGTTTATCTCGTTACGAGAGAAGTTGCAAATCACATGACGGAAGGTGGTTCCATTGTCAATTTCGCATCGCAGGCTGCAAGGGACGGTGGCGGATTTGGTGCCGTTGCTTATTCCACAGCAAAGGGTGGAGTACTTACGTTCACACGGGGTCTTGCAAAAGAGTTAGGACCAAAGGGGATCCGGGTCAATTGTGTTTCACCAGGAATGATCAACACAACTTTTCATAATACGTTCACCAAACCGGAAGTGAGGACGAATGTGGCTGCAGCGACGCCATTGAGAAGAGAAGGCAAGGCGGAAGAGGTGGGCGACCTGGTTTTATACCTGGCCGGCAGTGCTTCCTCGTTTATTAATGGAGCAAGTATTGAAATTAACGGGGGCACCTATTTTATATAAATTTCATTTCCCTTTTAAAAGAGGATTTTTGATATTCATACGATTGCTGAAATAATTGCTGTATGATACAATTGGTTAAAACGGTATTACTGGTTTTAGCGCCCATGTTTTTGTTTGCGCAACATCCTGTCACTTTTTTTACAAAAAAGGAGGCGGCATCAGTAACGACCAGCCTTAATAAGTTTCCCCTTCTTACAAAATCATATACAGAAATAAAGAGCGATGTTGACCAATGGATCGGAAAGGATGTTGATGTTCCCTTTCCGAAAGATCCTGCCGGCGGATATACGCATGATAAACATAAATCGAATTATACGCTGATGTTTAACAGCGGGATTTTATACAACCTTACTGGTGAAGCAAAGTATGCAACACTGGCCAGGAACATGCTGTTGAAATATGCGGTTTTAAATCCAACGCTAAAAAATCATCCGCAGGCAACCAGCAGTTCACCGGGTCACATTTTCTGGCAGGCATTGAATGATGCCAACTGGATGGTTTATGCAGGGATGGCCTATGATCTTATTTATAATTCCTTAAGTGCAGAGGAAAGAAAAAAAATTGAAGAGGGCGCTTTTAAACCTGAAGTGGATTTCTTCACACAT
>DATHDV010000216.1:0-10260 GCA_035318845.1 Chitinophagaceae bacterium | reverse complement strand
CATGCAGCATTAATGCCTTGGCATAACCTTGTCCCCTAAAATCCGGATGGGTGCACACAGCGCTTACTTCCATATAAGGTGTCGGGTGCATACGTTGTCCCGTCATGGCTGCCAACCGGCCATCGATAAAAATTCCAAAGTAGTTACCGAATAAAATAGTCTTTTCTAAAAAAGGGCCGGGCTTTGTAAGCCTGGTCAACTCCAGCATTTCCGGAACATGCTCCATACTCAACGGCACAATTAAAGAACTGTTTTTCGTAGTAAATGAAGTAACAGATTTTTCATACAGCATCTGGGTTACATCCATGGGATGCACAACCTTCCACTTAGTTTCATCCAAAGAGGGCTTATTGAAATAAGAAATAGCAACCCGTTTACCAACTGGAATAATAGCATGCAGTTTGTCAAGGCTTTTATTGTTCAGTTCTTTAAACCCCGCAAAAGGTGCAATATTGGGCTGGTAAAAACCAAACTCATCATCAACAACAGCAATATCCCTGTTGCCGGTGGTTATGGCGTTCTAGATCATATTGTCAAGGATATGAGGCATTTCGTTTTTGGACTAGAAACTATCTCAAAAGTATTTTCAACACTGAGATACAGAGTAACAGAGCAACACAGAGCGTTGATCTTCAAATTTCCTTTCTCTGTGCAACTCCTTTTCTCTGTTCCTCCGTGTTTAAATTTCACGGTTTTGAGATAGCTTGTAATTAAAACGCAACTTAGCTATAAATTCATTTTGCTTTATAGTGCAGATGGAGTTTAAAATACTATATCAGTTGTTGAAAGCCCGAAGGGCTGATATTAATATAGAAACGAAATAAATTTTCGGAGGCAAACCCTGAAAGGGTGATATAATACCTGGATGTCACCCCTTCGGGGTTCAGATCAATTCTTCCTGTAACGTTCTATAGTAATTACACCCCTTCGGGGTTTACTCACACCGTGAATACTATTCGCAAATGCTCAATAGAATTACCGAACGTACAAGAGTAACGTTTACACCAACCACCAATCTGAGAATCTCTTCATGAAAAGCCCGAAGGGCTGATATTAATATAGAAAACGAAATAAATTTTCGGAGGCAAACCCTGAAAGGGTGATATAATACCTGGGATGTCACCCTTCGGGGTTCAGATCAATTCTTCCTGTAACATTCTATAGTAATTACACCCCTTCAGGTTATGCAAACAACCGCCCAGTTGCTTGTCTTCACATATATGGAATTGTAGTTCGGCAGGTGATGCGTAAGACACGCATCACGACATCAGCAGGTTACTCCGGCAAAAATTTAAACTTCTTATTTGCTGAAATAATTGGCTACCTTGTTTAATTCAAAACTTAAACTATGAAACTTATTCAGCAACCGCGCCGGAAATTTCTACAAACAGGAGTAGCAGGATTTTGTGCTGCACTTTTTGCCAGCTTACCCAAAATCAGTTTTGCGAAATCCGCTTCTATTAATGATAAAGGAATTGTTGTGCGTGAAAGTGAAGGCATACATATTTTGACAGGCAGGCGAAAAGTGCCGATAACTATAAAAATCGCCAAATCAAAACATGGAATAGATGGTATATCATTCTGTGTTGAAGACCAGAGCCCCGGGCGCAAGATGCGTATTCATAAACACCTGGACAATGATGAACTTATTTTTATTCACAAAGGGGAAGGCACATTAACTTTAGGTGAAGAATCTATTGAAGTAAAAACCGGGGATGTCGTATTTGTTCCGAGGGGCACATGGCATGGATTAGACAATACTGGTAAAGAAAATCTTCTGATGATTTTTCAATATTCACCGGCTGGATTTGAAGAATATTTTATAGAGAATGGGACACTGGTTGGAATGCCGGCTAAAGAAAAAACAGAGGAAGAATATGCAATTACTGAAAAAAAATATGGAATGGTTTATAAAGAACCTAAAGCTGGTAAATAGCACGAATCACTAACCTGAGATTTTCTGCTACGCCAGTTAAAGAATATATCCAAACGTCCCGTTGCGTGGGACACGAACAGAATAGTAAATTGACAAGAGATGCGTGAGAGAAATCACGGCATCAGACTTAATTATTCCTCTCATCCCTCCCTCCCACCACTCAATAAACCTGACACTGCAATTGGATGAACGGTGAATAATCCCCAATCAATTCGTCTACCTTTCTTTAAATAGCAAATTTGACTTATCAATAAAACTAAGTGTATGAGAGCCGGTTTAAGAATATCCATCATTATTGCCTTCATTGTCGCAGGCAATATCATGGCAAACGGACAGAAGAATAAATTCGACCTTGCACAACTTTATAAAGAAAATAAGCTAACAGTTTATAACCGCGATATAACTGTTGAAACAGGTGATAATAGTCTTGCAATGAGCCAGGATCTCGGCGAAGGTCTTGTCTGGATCAATGGAGTTTCGTTCTCAACAGGCACCATAGAAATTGACCTGAAAGGCCAGGATCTTTTTCAGCATAGCTTTGTAGGCATCGCATTTCATGCACAGGATGATTCAACTTTTGAAGCCATTTATTTCCGTCCCTTTCAGTTCCGTAGCACTGACCCTGTAAAACAAGCAAGGGCCGTGCAATATATCAGTCTCCCTGTATATACCTGGCAAAAGTTGCGGGAAGAAAAAGCCGGCCTCTATGAAAACACAGTGAAACCTGTGCCCGATCCTGATAATTGGTTTCATGTTAAAATGATCGTAAAGGAAAAGGAAGTGCTTGTGTATGTGAATGATGCCACAACTCCCAGCCTGCAGGTTCCTTTATTGGGCGAAAGAAATAACGGAAGGATCGCATTATATACGGCTGACCAGTCAGGAGGAACATTTGCCAACCTGGTCATACAAAATCAGTAACTCTCTCCACTGAAAGCCCGAAGGGCTGATATTAATATAGAAACAATATAAATTTCGGAGACAAACCCCGAAGGGGTGATATAATATCTGAGATGTCACCCCTTCGGGGTTCATGTCATCCTTCCTGTAATATTCTATATTAATTCCACCCCTTCGGGGTTTGCTCACGCCTTGAATAATCTTCGCAAATGCTCAATAGCGTTACAGGCGTACAAGAGTGCGACGCAAGGGACGATGATAGTAGTACTACAGCTGGCTACATAATTTATTTCAACACTGACAGATCATCCAGCACCCATAACCCCCTTCCGTACGTTGCGATCACTAATTTCTTATCCCGCGGATGTATGAACATATCATTGACCGAAACAGATGCCGGAAGATTTCCATTAATAGCGACCCAGGATTTGCCGGCATTATTGCTCATATAAACTCCCATATCTGTGCCGCAGTAAAGATTATTAGCGTTGTCGGGGTCTTCAATGATCACATTGGCGGGTGCATGTGGTAAATTAGATGAGATCAGTTTCCAGGTAGTACCATCAGCATTTAATTGATATAAGTATGGTGTATTATTGTCCTGTCTTCTGTCGTTCAATACAACATACATATTGGGAGGATTGCGGGTGGTTGAAGTAAATATTTTTGCAACATGTTTGTTCAAAGGGAGCCCGGTTGTGATTTCCTTCCAGTTTCCGCCGTCATCCGTCGTCAGCCATATTCTTCCGTCATCTGTACCCACAACAAGAAAACCAGGCTCGTCACCTTCTGCGATCGCTGAAATAGCCTGGTGATAGATCAAATATGGATACACTCCCATCTTTGATCTGTCATTATATGAAAGATCGGGGCTGATCATCTTCCAGGTATCGCCGCCATCTTCTGATTTATACAAATGCTGCAATCCATGATAAATCACTTTGCTATTGAACTTCGACATCAGTGTTCCTGCCAGCCATTCGCCACGCAGGCTATCGATACGGCCCACATCAAACATTTTTAGATGAGTGCTCCAGAGGCTGTCGGGTTTGCTCATATCACTTTTCATCAACCGGCCATAATAGGTACTGGAGAAAACGATATTATGGTCCTTCGGGTCAACTTGTATCTGCGTGCCTTCACCACCCGGGGCCATCATCCAATGCCTGATGGTCTTATCCTGCGGCACACCGAATGTATAAGCATAGTTGCCGCTCATGGTACCTTCATCCTGCACAGCGCCATACACATTGAATGGCGTTTCCATATCATAAGTGACCGTATAAAACTGCGTGGTGGGCATTTTATCAAAAAAATTCTTCCATCTTTCCCCGCCATTATACGTTAAACTTACACCCCCATCATTGCCAAGTATAACTCTTTCGGGGTTTTGTTCATCAAACCATAAAGCATGATTGTCGCCATGGATCCAGTCGCTGGCTTTGTCCGTCGGGTTCCATTGCTTCCATGTTTTTCCTCCATCAACCGACTTCGCTCTTGAAGTACCCAACACGTACACTTCGTTCTCATTTTTCGGGTTCACTCTTATTTGCCCGAAGACCCACCCGTATGTTCCTGACAAACGAAAGAAATCATGTATCTCCGATTGCTTTACCCATGTCGCACCTTTATCATTGCTCCTGTAAATGGCGCCGCCGATCACAACCTTCTGCATTTTTCTTTCATAACTGTCAAATTCATCAGGTTTGGGATCTCTTTTTTTGTTGTGATCATCCACAAAAGCATACAGAACATTTGGATTGGAATGAGAAACGGCGATACCAACACGTCCTGTCTGTTTTGTATCAGGCAATCCATTGTTGATGATCTTCCATGTTTTTCCCCCATCGGTTGTTTTATAAATATTATCGCCATCTTCCGGAACAGGATCACTCCATCTCCTTCTTACCCGGTTCCACATGGAGGCATATAATATTTTTGGATCGGAAGGATCCATCAGCAGGTCAACGCATCCAGTCTTATCATCTTTATATAAGATCTTCTTCCATGTTTTTCCTCCATCCGTTGTTTGATAAACACCGCGGTCAACATTATAGGTCCATTCATTACCGCCTGCAGCCACATAAACAATGTTTGGGTTCTTTGGATGAATGACAACTCTTGCGATCGTTCCTGTATTTTCCAATCCGAGAGGAGTAAAAGTTTTTCCGGCATTCATGGATTTATACATCCCTGTTCCGGGTAAGGAGGCCCGGAAAATATTTGCTTCACCGGTTCCGAGGTAAATAATATCCGGGTTGGAAGGCGCCAGTGCAAAACTGCCGATAGACTGTGTGGCCTGTTTATCAAATAATGGTATCCATGTGTTACCGACATCTTCTGTTTTCCAGAAACCGCCTGTTGCAAAAGCAGCATACATGATAAGGTGGTTACCGGTGATACCCGCAACTTCTGTACTGCGGCCGCTGCGATTATCCGGGCCCATCAACCGCCATTCCAGGTTTTTATAAGGAGACTGCTGGAGCATTTGCTTTTGTTTGGCAAAGGCTTCGAGTTTTTGTGCGCCGGTGGTTGGGGTTTGTGCGAAAAGCGATGCAGGAAAAGCAATAAGGAAAAGAAATTTTTTCATGAGTTTGATTTATCAGATAAAAAGTCTAAAGTAAAAAGTCAAAAGTAAAAAAGAAACCCTAAAGTACAGGAAGTCATTTTGATCTTCGGCTTTTGAATTTTGATTTTTGAATTTTACCTTTTGCCTTTTGATTTTTTAACCCGTTGTCAAAACATTGTTCACCGTCCGCCATATCCGCAGCGAGTTTTCATTCTTCAATTCTTCCGGCAATAGATCATTACTCCAGTTCTGGTAACAGATCGGTCTTGCAAATCTTTTTATTCCATCGGCGCCAACAGAAGTAAATCTCGGATCAGTAGTAGCAGGGAATGGTCCTCCATGATGCATGCTCAGGCAAACTTCCACACCGGTGGGCACACCATTCAAAATAAAACGTCCGCAAATATTTTTAATGGCTTCCACCAACTCCTCATGATAATGAATATCTGTTTCAGTTGCCATCAGGGTTGCTGTCAGTTGTCCTTCCAGGTTCCTTGCAACTGCGATCATCTCCGTCATGTCCTTACAATGTATAACGATCGAATACGGTCCAAACACTTCCTGGTGCAATACAGGGTTTTTCAAAAATGCTTCGCCGGTTGCTGTGGCAATGGTTGGCATACCCTGGTTGAATGCAGGATCTTTTTCAGAAACAGCCACGGTCTCTACATCCTCCTGTATTAAAGCCAATGCTCTTTTCTCTACGTAACTTTTGAAAATACCGGGATGCAGCATGGTTCCCGGTGAAGTGTTTTTAATTTCTTCTCCTAATGCCTTGATGAAAGTTTGCAGACCCTCGCTTTCAAGCCCGATAATAAGACCGGGATTGGTACAAAATTGTCCAACACCCAATGTAATGGAGCCGGCATACATTTTTGCAATATCCTCGGCCGACTGTTTTAATTTTTCCGGTAATAAAAAAACGGGGTTGATACTTCCCATTTCTGCGAAGACGGGTATGGGCTCTTTACGTTGATTGCCCCAATCGAATAATTGTTTGCCACCCAAATAAGAACCAGTGAAACCAACCGCTTTGGTATGCGGATGCTCAACCAATGCTTTACCCACCCGATAGCTATCGGGTTCAACAGATGCGCCATGCACATGAGCAAAAATTCCTTCCGGCATTTTACATGTCTTGGCTGCTCTTAAAATTGCTCCGGCAACTGTTTCGGAAGTTTCAGCATGTGCCGGATGTGCTTTTACAATAACAGGGCAACCGGCAGCCAGCGCACAAGCGGTATCGCCACCGGCAGTGGAATAAGCAAATGGAAAATTGCTTGCTCCAAAAACAACAACCGGTCCAAGCGGTACCAGCATTTTTCTTATATCAGGTTTCGGTGGATTCTTATCCGGAACTGCAGTATCAATTCTTGCTTCAAGCCAGGTTCCTTCTTCACAGGCTGCGGCATATTGATTGAGTTGAAAAATTGTTCTGCCTCTTTCATTTTTCATTCTTGCTTCCGGCAAATTTGTTTCTCTCATGGCTGTATGTATCAGGTCATCGCCACATTTTTCCAGTTCAACAGCAATAGCCCGCATAAAATCAGCCCGTTGTTTCAGCGAAAATTTGCGATAAACATGAAATGCTTTCCATGCCTGCTGCATTATTTCATTGATCTCATCTATAGTTGCGTCATTATACATATCGAATATTTTATGATGCTGAATTCTAGATTCTGGAAAAGTCCAGTGACCAGCAACCAGAATCCAGAATCTTATATTAAGAATCCAACTTCGGTCTTGAGCCGATCCCATCATTAATGATCTTCAAAATCCGTGCCCTCTCCTCTCCTTCCAGTACTAACCTCGGTGCTCTTACATATTCACTTCCCAATCCCGTTTGTGCGGCTGCCAGTTTGATATACTGCACCAGTTTGGGATGGATATCCAGTTCCAGCAGGGGCATGAACCAGCGATAGATCTTTGTCGCCTCTTCTATGCGGCCAGCTTTTACTAATTTATAAATAGCAACCGTCTCTTTTGGGAATGCACAAACCAGGCCAGCCACCCATCCATCTGCTCCTAATAATAATTCTTCCATGGCAATTGTATCCACACCGCAGAGGATCTGGTAGCGATCGCCGAAACGGTTCCTCATCCTTGTCACATTGCTCACATCCCTGGTACTTTCTTTTACCGCCGTGATATTTTTGCAGGACTGCAGTTCATCAAACATATCCAGCGTTATCTCGATCTTATAATCAACCGGGTTATTGTAGAGCATGATGGGCAGATCGGTTGCGTCAGCAATGGTCTTAAAAAAACTCACCGTTTCCCTTTCATCGCTTTTATAGCGCATCGGTGGCAGCAGCATCAATCCCTGCACTCCCCATGATTCCGCAAAGAGCACCTGCTTCAATGCTTCATGGGTGCTGCCTTCGGCAATATTCATTACAACAGGTATCTTTCCTCCCAATACTTTGATTGCCGAATTAACCAATTCTCCTTTCTCCGCAGTTGTCAACGTACTGGCTTCGCCGAGAGAACCGCCTAAGACAATTCCATCCACGCCGGCTTCTAATTGGGCAGCCACAGCTTTTTCAAAAAGCGGCAGATCCAATTCATCATTTGCAGTAAAGGGAGTAATGAGGGCAGGAAATACAGCTTTCCATTTAAAGAACATAGAATTTGATTTTGAAGGGGCTAAAGATAAGGAAAACTCAAGGCATGGCCGCCCGCTAATGCTGTGATGATGTCCGGAATTGATACATTAATTTTCGTACATTAGGTAAAAATAAAAGTATATGCCAACTACTAACAGAAGAAATTTTTTAAAAGCATCAGGACTAGTACTGATACCCGGTTTTTTACCATCATTACATACTCTCGCAGCAGAAACCGATAAAAAATATTTACCTCCTGCTGAGCCGGTGGTAAAATTCTTTTATGATGGAGAAGGCTTTGATGGTGCAGCATATTGGGAACAATTGCAGCAAGCCAATAGCAAGAAACCGATCAAAGTGGACCGGTATGGGAACGGTGGCGTGGTGGATGACCTGCAAAAAAAATTTGAAGCGATCACCGGAAAAGAAAAAGCGATATACATGCCTACAGGCACCATGGCCAACCAATTGGCCATCGCTGTACTGAGTGGAGAGAACAGTAAAGTATTTGTGCAGGATACCAGCCATGTGTACCGTGATGAGGCAGATGCTGCACAATCCATTTTTAATAAAAGGTTAATGCCGTTGGCGAAAGATGAAACTTATTTTACAGCCGATACATTAAAGAAGGCCATAGAAAACCTGGATCATGAAGAAGTTTTTAAAAGCGGTATCGGTTGTGTATCTGTTGAATGCCCGGTGCGCCGTACCAATGGATGTATAGTACCCATTGATGAAATAAAAAAGATAAGCGAATATTGCCGCAGTAATAATATCAAACTTCATTTGGATGGCGCCCGCATTTATATGGCATCGGCCTGGTCGGGTGTGTCTGTAAAAGAATATGCTTCGTATTTTGATACTATTTATATCTCCCTGTACAAATACCTTGGCGCAAGCGGCGGCGCTATTTTATGTGGTGATAAATCGGTGATGGATAAAATGCCGCACCTGGTCAAGATACATGGTGGCAATATGTTTGGCAATTGGCTAAGTGCAGCCATGGCGCTTCACCGCCTGGACGGACTTGAAGAACGTTTACAGGAAGCGAAAAAAAGATCAGCAGAGATTTTTGCATCGTTAAACGAGTTGGCGGGAATAAAAATAAATGCCCTGGATGGAGGCACCAATATTTATAATATGCACATACCCTCCAGCATTACCGTACAAAAATTTGGAGAACATTTGGGCAATAAATATTCTATCGCCATTCCCAGGCCGGATAAAAACGGAGATATGAAGATCACGGTTAATGAAACCCTGTTGTACCGGGATACTAAATATATTGTGGATGCCTTTAAAGATGCGATCAAGATAGCGGGCGGTTAAAATTTACAGAATATCAGGTAGCTTCCACCAACCGCAAGAGCTGCAGACAAAGAAGGAAAGCTGGAAGGTTGGGTAAGGTCGTATATTTAAGTATTGGTGCAACTATAAAGCGACATCAAAATGGCAAAACCTTCATTAATTATTTTGTTTCTAATGCTTGGTTTGGCAACATGGGGACAAAATAGATTTCAACCAACCGAAAACTATCTTAAATGGACGTCAAAAGCTTTTCGTCTTTATGAAGAGAATAAATACAAAGAATCTGCCTTGACCTATGATTCTGCTTTTAATTCAACAAAAGGAGAAGGAACGACGACCGACAAATACAATGCAGCATGCTCATGGGCTTTAGCAGGAAATGCAGACAAGGCATTCCTGTATCTCGACAAAGCCATTGTGGATGGCAAGTGGTCAGACTTATCACATATACTCACTGATGGTGACCTGGTCAGCATTCATGGAAATAAAAGATGGGAGCCCCTGATCGAAATAGTCAGGAAAAACAAAGAAATAAAAGACGCCACGCTGAATAAACCGCTAGCGGCCATTCTTGATACGGTCTACAAGGATGACCAGGATCATAGATTAGAGATCGGCAGTGTTCAAAAACAATTCGGTTGGCAATCCGCTGAAATGAGAAATTTGTGGGAGATCATTAATAGAAAAGATTCAATTAATTTGATCAAGGTCAGAAACATTATCGATACCTATGGCTGGCTTGGTCCTGACGAGCTGGGTAATAATGGAGCAACAACAATTTTTTTAGTCATACAACACGCCGACTCATTAACGCAGGTTACTTATCTCCCATTAATGAGGGAGGCCGTAAAGAAAGGCAAAGCCATGCCACAGAACCTGGCGCTTCTTGAAGACAGAGTTTTGATGAAGCAGGGGAAAGAGCAGATTTATGGCAGCCAGGT
>DATHDV010000215.1:0-7302 GCA_035318845.1 Chitinophagaceae bacterium | reverse complement strand
CGGTCAATAAAATTTTTTTTGAGATTGAAAAGGATTTTTCCGGTGGAGGATTTGGAATTCAACAAGCATATTCTATAGTTAAATGATCCCATTCAATAAGCCATATTTATCGGGGAAAGAACTTGTCTACATTAAAGAAGCTGTTGGCTCCGGTAAAATTTCCGGGGATGGGATTTTTACCAAAAAATGCCATGCTTTTTTTGAGAAGCGTTATGGATTCAGCAAATGTTTACTTACCACCTCCTGCACGGATGCTCTTGAAATGGCGGCCATCCTGCTGAATATTAAGCCTGGCGATGAGGTCATCATGCCATCTTATACTTTTGTATCAACTGCCAATGCTTTTGTACTCCGCGGGGCAAAAATGGTGTTTTGTGATAGCAGAAAGGATCATCCGGGTATTGATGAAGATCTTATTGAATCGTTAATCACTCCAAAAACAAAAGCCATTGTCCCGGTTCATTATGCCGGCGTGGCCTGTGATATGGATAAGATAATGGCTCTTGCGGAAAAATATAATCTCTTCGTGGTGGAAGATGCGGCACAGGCAATAGATAGTTATTACATCAGCAAAGATGGAACACGGAAACCATTGGGTGGTATCGGTCACCTGGCAGCCTTTTCTTTTCACGAAACAAAAAACATTATTTCCGGCGAAGGAGGCATGCTGGTGATTAATGATCCGCAGTTTAATGAAAGGGCGGAAATCATCCGGGAAAAAGGTACTAACCGGAGTAAATTTTTCCGCGGAGAAATAGATAAATACGGGTGGGTGGATATAGGTAGTTCTTTTTTGCCTTCGGATATTATCGCTGCTTTCTTATATGCACAATTGGAAAATCTTGACGATATACAAAGACGGCGTAAAATGATTTGGAATCAATATTATGAATTGCTTTTACCTTCTGTTTCAGTATCTGGAATCCGCTTGCCTTTAATCCCTGCTTATGCTACCAATAATGCGCATATTTTTTACATGGAGTGTAATAGCCTTAAGCATCGTGATGATATCATTGGAAACTTAAAACATAACGGCATATTATCTGTCTTTCATTATTTGAGCCTGCATAAAAGCGATTTTTTTTCACAATACCCCGGAAAAAAAGAGCTACCTGAAAGTGACCGTTACAGTGACCGGCTATTAAGGCTTCCCTTTTATTATGAACTGGAAAAACAAGATGTTGAAAAGATTTGCTTTTTGTTGAACAAAAAGGTATTCACTTAAAATAAAGAGTAGTAATTGAAAAGCAGCAGGATACAGGTTATTCAACTAATTACAGGAATTTCCTTTTTGATAATACTTACAGTAGTTTTAGTCTGTTCAAAAACAGTATTTGACCTTCTTGATGAGGGGTACTATTTATTGAGTTATGACAGGGAACAACCGATTTATTTTCAGTTTACCGGATTTCACTTTCTTGTCCGCCTGTTGCCGTTTTCCGATGATATTTTCATTGTAAGGTTATACCGGGTTCTTTTGCTGCTGTTGGCTGCTTTTGTCCTGGCAAGAGCTTTACATAAGAAAATTTTTCAACAGCAGGAGTTTCTTACTGTTTTGACGTATGTTTTGTTGGGAAATTTCTCAAGCTATGTCTTTGCTCCCCAAACTTTATCTTATAACACACTCAATTTAATTTTTTTAGAATTATTGATTGCTTCTTATATATTTTTTCGGGATGAGAAGTTAAAGTCTGAAAACTATAAACAGGTTATTTTGTTTTCAATTGTTTTAGGTTTTTTAGCTTTCAACAAGATAACAACTGCTGTCCTGATGGTATCTGTCGTAATAATCGACCAATTGATTTATAAATGGGGTAAGTGGGGTCAATTGATTAAAACGATTTTTATTGTAGGGTTTATTTCTCTTCTTGTGTTTGTTGCTGTCATGTTCGCCGCTTATGGTTTAGACCTGCCGGACAAAATCAAATTATTATTAACACCCGGTAATCCATTTAAAGGGCGGTATCTTAGTTATTGGTTTTTGCTGAATCAATTTTCTGTCAGGACATTTTTACAGGATAAATTGTGGATCATATTTACACTTGCTTATTTGATATGTTATATTTCATTTAAAAAATTCAAATCCGAAAACTCACCTTTTCTTGTTGCTTTGTTTGCATTGATTGCTGTTTCCTCCTGTTATTATTATAGAAAAATATACTACAGCTTTCCGGGCTCTGAATTTTTTTATTCATTTTTGTTGTTTTATTTTTTAATATGGCTTCAATCGGTACTATCCCAACATGAAACTAAAAAAGTTGATTGGCACTTTATAATACTTTTTTTGCTTATTCCTTTTATTGGTTTTTGGGGTTCTGATAATCCTCCATTTTTGGGAATGAATCATTATTATGTTTTTGGGATATTGCTGTGTTTGTATTTTTCCCAAATTTTGCCATTAAAATTTTTTAATATCTATCCGGTCATTATCGCAGGATATGTAGTATTTAATTTATTATGGCAGCCATTTGCTAATCCGCCTGTTTTTGAGCAAAAAAAGTCTATTATTATTCACCATCAAAGAATCAATGTCAGCGATCGTATTTATGTTGCGAACGAAGCATTTGAAAAAATTCTACCTGCTATCCAAAGAGAAAATCCGCTTATTAGTGTCGGAACTCCTATAGGGTTATTATATATCCACAATTTGAGAAATTATTTTACAATCTATTTTAATCATTATACACTTACCATAGGATATTTAAAATTGATCCAGACAAAACCGCTCCCTGATAACTCACAAATTTTGGTTTGCAAAACCGAGGTTCAGGATAATGAAGAGATCAACAAAGCGTTGAATGATTTTATGGAGAATATTAAAAAGTCAAAAATTAGTATTGAAAAAGTCGCTGAAACAGATCAATACAGCTTGATGAAAATCCATAGATAAATTAATTCATTTGGATTGTGAACTTCCTGCCATTGCTTAGTGTTTTAATGACTTCCTATAACCGGGAAAAATATATAGCAGAAGCCATTGAAAGTGTACTGGCATCAACATATAAAAACTTCGAACTTATTATTGTTGATGACGGGTCGAAGGATAAAACGGTGAGCATTGCGCAATCCTATGCAGCCAAAGATCAGCGTATCAGGGTTTATGTGAATGAAACTAATTTAGGTGACTATCCCAATCGTAACAGAGCTGCATCTTATGCAAAAGGTGAATTCATCATGTATGTCGATTCAGATGATAAGATACTGGTTGACGGATTTGAACGTTGTATTGCTGTGATGCAAAAGTTCCCTGCTGCTTCATTCGGTATGCAATTGAAGGACGAAAAAACTGCTCCTTATTTTCTCACAGCGGGGAAAGTGATCCGCCGGCATTTCTTTGAAAAGCCCTGCTTAATGATCGGCCCGGGGGGGACAATATTGAGCCGCCATTTTTTTGAACAGGTCGAAAAGTACCCGGTGAAATACGGCCCTGCCAATGATATGTATTTTAACCTGAAAGCAGCAGCAGCAGGAGGTGTAGTGTTCCTTCCCTTTGAGTTTAATTATTACCGCATTCATGAAGAGCAGGAACAAAACAATAAGTACAGTTATCTCTATAATGGGTACAATTATCTTAGAGATGCGCTGAAAGAATTAGACTTGCCACTCACCAAAAAAGAAAAAGGATGGATCAGCAATAAGAACAAACGTCGTTTCTTGGTTAATCTTTTTCAATATCTCATGCGTTCAAAAAGTATCAGTAAGACACTTGCCGCAAGGAAGCTTGCAGGCTTTGGCTGGAAGGATACTTTTAAAGCGCTGTTTCATTAATTAAATTCTGCAGCTTTTTTGTCACTTGTATCTGTCATCATACCAGTTTATAATGCAGCTGATTTGCTAAAGCAAACCGTTGAATCGGCCCTTGCACAAACTTATGCTGATAAAGAATTAATTATAGTTGATGATGGCTCCGCCGATAACAGCTTTGAGCTGGCGAAACAATATGAAAGTGCCAATGTGAAAGTGATACAGCAAACCAATTCAGGGGCAGCCGTAGCACGCAATACCGGGCTTGCACATGCAAAAGGCGGCTATATCCAGTTTCTTGATGCAGGCGATCTTTTGTCTGCAGGTAAAATTGAAAAACAAATACAGGCATTGAATGGTTCACAAACAAGGGTTGCTGTTTGTAATTACGTGCAGTTTTTCGGTGAAGGAAAGCCCCCTGCCGGTCTGAAGTTTCCTGATCAGTCATCATTTATATATACAACGGATGATACTGTAGATTTCCTGGTGAACCTGTGGGGCGGAAAGGGGCAAAGTAATTTCATTCAAACAAATTCGTGGCTTGTTCCCAAAGCAGTTATTGAAAAAGCGGGTGGCTGGCGCAATTACCGTTGTCCTGATGATGACGGAGAATTCTTTGCCCGTGTAATCCTGGCCAGTGAGGGAATTATATATGTACCGGGTATAATGAATTATTACCGCACGTCTCTTACAGGATCCGCCTTGAGCAGGTCCAAAGAAAGAAAATACCTGCAGAATGTATTGCTTACGATAGATATGAAGCATCGTTATTTAAAAGCAAAGGGAACGCATCCTTATATAAACAAGGCAATGGCAGTACAATACTTTCGTTTTGCAGTGTATCAATACCCGGCACAAAAACAATTATCGGCAATTGCATACAGACGATATAAAGCATTAGGTGAAAAAGCAACTGTCCCTTTACTGGGAGGTAAATTAATTGAATTCATAAAGCCGTTGCTTGGCTGGAGAACCGCCAGGTTCTTACGATTTTACACAAGAGAAAAATAAATTGAAGCCTAAGACACTTTTAATTACAACCCTTAACCTGGCAACCAATCCGCGGTTGCTTAAAGAATTGCGCTTGCTTTTGGAAAATGGTCATGAAGTAACAGTTATTCTTTTTCGTATGGGCAACTGGAGCGATAAACCCGATGATGAATTAAGAGCTTCTTTTAAAACTGTTCGTTTTATTCAGTTGTCAGCTCTTCGTTCACCGTTTTGGCCATGGTTGTTAAGCAGTTTGCTGGAAAAATTTTATCGCTGGTTTCCCCTTGCCTGGTTAAATACTTCTATGCTTTCAATAGCTGCCGGTAAACGTTCTTTTTTATTGGTAAAAGCGGTGAAACAGTTGGGTGAATCCTTTGATTGGGTAATTGCACATAACCCGGCAGCTTTTTTCCCGGCTTATATGGCAGCACAGAGGAAAGGAGCATCATTAGGTATTGATGTGGAAGATTATCATCCCGGCGAAACTAACAACCCTACATTAAAAGCTATCCTGATGCATTTGATGCAACGCATATTGCCAAAGGCAACTTATTGTTCTTTTGCATCGCCATTAATAAAACAATACACAGAAAAAGGATTGCCTGTAATAAACAGGCCGCATCATAAAGTGGTCAATAATGTTTTTTCACAACATGAATTTCCACTTCCTCCGGCTGAAGCTGATTTGAAAAGAAAACTGCAGTTCGTCTGGTTTTCACAGTTTATTGATTACGGACGTGGCCTGGAACAACTCTTTCCTTTGTTTGATGAGTTGAAAGATTCAATTGAAATTACTTTCATCGGCTCTGTAAGGGAACAGTTTTTGCAAAAGGAACTTGTGCAACGTACTTATATTACCTGTTTGCCTTCAACCAGCCAATGGGAATTGCATCAGCAACTCTGCAGCTATGATGTTGGCATGGCTTTGGAAGACCGGAATACAGATGCAAATAGAAATGTTTGCCTTACCAATAAAATATGGGCGTACTTCCAGGCAGGATTATACATACTGGCAACAGCTACCGATGCCCAGCAGGAATTTCTGGAGCAATTCCCGCTACACGGTGAATTGATCTCATTTGATCCAACTACGGGTCATAATTCAATTACAGATCTGTTAAACAGAAAGGAAGAAATCTTACTAAATAAAGTGAACCGTTATCAAAATGCCCGGCCGGTCTGCTGGGAAACGGAATCTGCCGTTTTGTTATCAGAATGGAATACAATACGTAAACAATAAATGTTATTTTATTCATTGATCCTGGCGGAACAACTAAATAAATTAATAAAGTAAGCGATTCCATTGCCAAAGAAAATTCTTATCATATCCGCGCATTACCCTCCCTCCAATTTGGCGGCGGTGCATCGCAGCCGTTTGTTTGCACAGCACTTGCCTGCTTTTGGGTGGGAGCCGATCATCTTAACCGTCGATGAAAAATATTATGAAGAAGCATTGGACCGGAACCTGTATAAATTATTGCCTGCAGGACAGCGCATTGAAAAAGTAAAAGCCTGGCGGGTAACCAAACCAAGACTGGTAGGAGATATTGGTCTGCGGGCATTTTATCCATTGCGGAAGAAAGCCTTGCAATTAGTGAAAGAAGAAAAAATTGATTTTGTATATATACCCGTTCCTTCCTATTATGTTTCACTCATCGGTCCGTATCTCCATCGTAAAACCGGTGTGAAATACGGCATTGATTATATCGATCCGTGGGTACATATTTTCCCCGGCTCCAAAAAAAAACTTTCAAGACATTGGTGGAGTACAAAATTGGCGAAGTGGCTTGAACCCAAAGCAGTTCGAAAAGCTTCCCTTATAACAGGAGTGGCAGAGGCATATTATAAAGGAGTGATTGACCGAAACCCTTCTTTGCAAAAAACATGTTTGTTTGGCGCCATGCCTTATGGTGGAGAAGCAGAGGATCATAAGCGGCTAAAAGAATTGCAACTGAAGTCATACCTGTTTCCAAAAAACGATAAACTTCAATTAGTATATGCCGGGGCCATGTTGCCTAAAGCCTATGAACCTTTAGAAGCGATCTTTCAAGCGGTAAAAGCAAACATAGAGCAGTTCAGGGATGTGGAATTTCATTTTATCGGTACAGGAAAAACTCCTGATGATGAAAAAGGGTTTACTATAAAACCTTTGGCTGAAAAATATGGGTTGTGGCAGACTATTGTATTTGAATATCCGAAGCGCATACCTTACCTGGATGTGCTGATACACCTTGAAGCGGCAGGGGCTGTTTTTATTTTGGGAAGCACCGAACCGCATTATACCCCGTCAAAAGTATACCAGGCCATACTTGCTGAAAAACCAATATTTGCCGTATTGCATATGGAAAGCACTGCCGTGAACGTAATCATCCAATCCAATGGAGGATCTGTACTTTCTTTTAAGGGTATCGATGGACTGGATACAATTAAAAAGGATTTTGCAGATCGATTTAAAAAATTCCGGTCATTCATAGTTTCATTCGGGCCTATGCAGGTCGATAAAAATATTTTTGAGCAGTACACGGCGAGAGCCGTTACGCAACAGTTGGCGAATTTATTAAAAACGGC
>DATHDV010000214.1:0-6854 GCA_035318845.1 Chitinophagaceae bacterium | reverse complement strand
GGATGGCACCACGAAAAAATTATTCTGGCGGGATACACACCTGCGTATCGAGGGCGCCGGGGTTTTTCATTTGCAATATCTTTTTTTGTGTGATTGGAATTTCTGTGCGAACGATAAGCTCGAACCCAATGCGGATTTTTTTCCCTTAGTTTCTTCCATACCGGTTCCGGGGAATAAGATCGTGCAAATCGCCGCAAGTGGCCCTGATTCCGACACACCCACTATCTTGTTCTCACTGCTGCAGGCGATAAACCTTGCAACGGAGGAGATCCTTGTTTCTACACCGTATTTCATCCCCCGAGAAAGTTTATTGGATGCACTGACCGTTGCTGCATTGGGAGGAGTTTCTGTAAAATTATTGGTGCCGGGGATCTCGGATTCGAAGATCGTCAACGCCGCTGCACGTTCCTATTACGGGGTCTTGCTAAATGCAGGCGTCGAAATTTTCCTTTACAAAAAAGGATTTGTTCATGCAAAGACAATGGTGGTGGACAGAAAAATGGCGATCGTAGGCACTGCCAACATGGATAACAGGAGTTTTGATCTGAACTTTGAAGTAAATGCGCTGGTCTATAACGAGGATACTGCGAAAGAACTTACCGATATTTTCTACAACGATGTAAAAGATTCCCAAAAGATCGACGCGGAAAAATGGAAGATACGTCCATGGTACAAACAATTGGGTGAAAAAACAGCAAGACTTGTTTCGCCGCTTTTGTAACCTGGTAGGGGCACAAATCCGCTTCTATCTCTTAAGCTTTAGTTACTTTCCCGACGATACGACCATTTGCATTTACGATCTGTCCGCCAGACGATATATACATACGGTAACCATTGATCCCGGAAATAATAAAAGGAAAATTTTCATCACTAGATTGATTGACGCTGCCCAGTATCAAAACTTCGTCATTCTCGATCTTTACAATATTTAGCCTGTTTGTAATATAGTAATCCTTATCAGGGTCATTATTGAAGTATAGTCTTGCAAGAAAAGATGCAGGAGTGAAAACAATACGATCATTCCGGTTATCGCGGGATCGTAAAGTTTCGGTCGTAACCACTTCTGCGGGCATTGTTTCGGGTTCCGGCATAATGCCTCCTGCATTTTCCCATCCGGAAGCAATGGAATTGATCCGGTCAGTTCGTGCCGGATGTGTAAGCGTAGCATAAGGAGAGGCCAGCATATTCATAGCCGCCTGCGCCTCTTCGAGACTTGCGCCCATTTTTTCAAGCACATAACCGGAAAATTGATCGGCTTCCAATTCCGTTGCAAGCGTTTTATCGGGCTTGCCGGTAAGAGAGTTATATAAATGATGACCGATCTCATGTGCAAGGACACTAATCGCTGCCCATCGGGTACCGGTAGCAACTGTCAGCCTGTTTACAAATCCAGGATTGTATAAGACATATCGTTTCCCTTGCTGTAATACTGCCAGGGCATTAGGCACATTGGCTTCAGCAATAATAAAGTTGGCTTTCAGACCTGCTGCTTTTACGATCTGTTCAGCTATGGTCGTTGCTTCATTGATAGAAGCAATGCCAACAGGCTTTTTTATAGTATAATCATAATGATCCTGTCCAAACAGTCCTATTGACAGGAAAATGGAAAATATTACTGTAATTATTTTAATTTTCATAGTGACCGGTAAGCGACCAATTTGATGCCAGTTGGGGCATTCCAGAAGGACCTTGTTGGATATTAACAATATAACTGACAAAGGCATTAACATATTAAAGTTTCAGTAATCAGTAATTCCTATTTCCATTATTCCACTTAATAGAAAATAGAGAACATGCAAAATAATTGCGATCATCTAAAGTTGGCTATTCAAGATCAGAAAAGATTCTTTCTGATGATTAGAGAAGATTTTTGGTTTCGAATTGATGCAGCCACAACGCAGTTCATACTTTTTTTTATTTATTGCAAACTTTGCTCTTGCTGTCAAAAAATATTTTTATGCATAATTACTGAATTTAGAAAACAGGTTACTATTCAAAAAACCATAAAACAATTTTTAGATTATTGAGCATCCCTTTTATTGCCCCTTTACAGGCTGCAATAAGTATTCACACCCCTGTATAAGTATTTACACTTAGAGACAATAATTAATGAGGCATAGTTATTGCATTTCGAATTTGTTTCAGGAAATTTGCAATAGCAGGACAAATATCCTGACCCTAGCGTTCCACTCGTGAATCCAGCATAACAAGAAATAAAATAATTACTTCAACGTAATTTTACCGGTGAAAGTACCGGGAAAAATACTTTGAAAAAACAGAGTTTGTTTATTTCCTTGTTGAGGTGTTTTACTCCTGCCTTCTGGAAACAAATTGCATCTGGTTAGTAAACAACACGGTTATTAAAACCTTATCCAATCATGGGCCTATCTGTATTACGAAGATCAAGGGCACGGGGTGTGCCATTTAAGAGTCTCTCTATCCAGCAGCGTCTCCCTCTTTTAATATGTATTCTTTTATTATCTATCATTATTACATTTAGCTGGGCATCCTACCTGGGTGTCAAAAACGCCGCCCTGCGGATAGGCAAAGAACGTTTGAACACCCTGACCCGCCAGCTTAGTTCAATGTTTGGACAATCTGTGCCCATCGTTGTTACAACGACCCGCTCCATCGCTGCAAAGGAGCCGATCAAAAAATATCTTCAGTCTGATAAAAGAGATGCCGATACGGCTGTAGTGAATGCATTGCAAAGACTTCGCCCGGATAGTTCCTGGGTCTTAGCCGAATTATTGAATGCTGATCACCAGGTCATCCTCAGCTCAAGCCTGAATAATTTTGAAATTAAAATTAACAGGGATTCTGTTTTGGCGGATCTATCCTTACAACCTGATTCATGCAAGCTCGGCAAACTGTACCGGGCAGGTGATTCGATATTTTATCCCATTGTTGCCGCTGTCAGTGACCAACATAAAATCATAGGGTATTTGATCAGGTGGAAATTACAGTTGGCAACAGCCAAAGCCATTGCCCAGTTCTCTCAATTGATCGGAGGATCAGCTACGCTTTATATTGGAAATGCCGATGGCAGCGTTTGGACCGACCTGATAAAACCTGTTTCTTCCATTCCTGTCAATATAAAGGATACCGGTAATTTTTTCCGGTACACCGGGTCAAGAAAAGTTCCTGTCATTGCTTCTGTTCGCCCGATATCAAATACCCAATGGGTGGTATTGATCGAATTATCTCAAAAAGAATTATTAAAAGCACCCAATAAATTTTTGCGAAGCATAATTATACTGGGTGCGATCCTGCTCATTATTGGAATTACGATTGCCTGGATGATCAGTCTTAAAATTACCAAACCTCTCAAGGAATTAACAACAGCAGCATCTGCTATCGCTGCGGGTGATTATTCCGCTTCTGTCCCGGTTCACCGAACTGATGAACTGGGTAAACTGTCCCGTGCTTTTAACGCGATGGTGGTGCAGGTGCATCATGCAAAGCATAATTTAGAAGAACAGGTGCTTCAGCGAACCAACCAGTTGAAAACGGCCAATAAGGAACTGGAATCTTTTTCTTATTCGGTATCCCATGACCTGCGGGCCCCGCTGCGGGCGGTCAGCGGCTATGCCACGATATTGAAAGAAGATTACCAGGAGAAGCTGGATACTGAGGCTGGCAGGATAATAAACGCAATTGTTTCGAATGTTGCGATGATGGGGCAACTGATCGATGATCTTATTTCTTTTTCCAAAATCGGGACCACAGAAGAAAATTACCAGCTTATTGACATGAAGAAACTGGCCGGGTCCTGCATGGAAGAATTGTTGGTACATCACCCGGAAAATAATTACAAGATCCATGTACAGGAACTGCCTCCCGTCTATTGTGATGGGAACCTGATCAAACAGGTATGGCTGAACCTGCTTGGCAATGCCATTAAATACTCTTCAAAAAAACCGGGTGCTTCTATTGAAATTGGTTATCGTGACGATCCTGGTTCTATAACTTATTTTGTTCGTGATAATGGTGTGGGATTTGATATGCGATATTCGGAAAAGCTGTTTGGTGTTTTTCAGCGTCTTCACAGTAACCATGAGTTTGAGGGTACCGGTATCGGTTTAGCTTTGGTAAAAAGAATAATTCTGAAACATAACGGGAAAGTTTGGGCCGAAGGCTCGCCGGGAGAAGGCGCTACTTTTTATTTTAGCCTTCCTTCAGCCCCCACAAAAAATACTGAAATCAACTGATCATGAATTATAATGAAGTAGAAATATTATTGGTAGAAGACAGTGCAGCAGATGCAGAGATGACCATCCGGGCATTGAAGAAAGCTAATATCGCCAATAAATTGGTCCATCTCAAGGATGGGGCCGAGGCACTTGATTTTATTTTTTGCCGTGGCGAGTTCTCGGAAAGAGACCCGGCCAACAAGCCCAAAGTCATCCTGCTTGATATTAAAATGCCCAGGGTTGATGGTATTGAAGTGCTCCGGCAACTAAAATCAAATGAGGAGACCCGCAGGATACCCGTTGTTATCATGACCTCTTCGAACGAGGACAGCGATGTAGTAGCCAGTTATGATCTTGGTGTAAACAGTTATGTGGTAAAACCGGTGGGTTTTGAAAGCTTTGCAAAAGCAGTAAATGACCTGGGTCTCTATTGGATATTGATAAACCGGGCTAAACTTTAGTAATTACCTGTAATGATATGGATCATCATTTAAAAATATTACATCTTGAAGACCTGGCATCCGATGCAGAGCTGGTGGCAAGATCATTAAAGAAAGGCGGAATAGAAGGAGAAATATTTGTAGTATCGGATAAGACTGGTTTTATGAATGCGCTGAACACATTTTCGCCTGATATCATTATTTCTGACCACTCCCTGCCATCCCTTGATTCCCACGAAGCTCTTGAAATCATAAAGGAAATGGGCATTCGGGTTCCGGTTATCCTGGTCACTGCTACTGTTTCGGAGGAATATGCGGCCAGTATGATCAAAGACGGGGCCAGCGATTATATTCTCAAAGACAGGTTGCAACGATTGCCCAATGCTGTAAAAGCTGCGATCGAAAAACATAAACTTGAATCAGAGCAAAAAGAGGCAACTGAACTACTGGTAGCTTCAGAGAAAAAGTACAAACTGTTATTCGAAAAGAACCCTGTACCCATGTGGATGGTTTCAAGATCAACGCTCGGTATCATTGCTGTAAATGACGCCGCTATTAAACATTACGGCTATACAAAAGAAGAATTCTTAAAACTGAAGACAACCGATCTCAGGCCGAAAGAAGAGATCAACAAATACCTTGTGCATATAAAAGAGACAGGTTATGAAAACAGCAGCTCGGGAATATGGAGACATAAAAAAAAGAACGGCACCATAATAATAGTTGAGATCATTGCACATGATGTAGTATATGAAGACCTGCCTGTAAGATTAGTTTTGGCCAACGACGTGACACAAAAGATCAAAGCAGAAGCCGAGCTGGCTGAGCAACGCCGGGCGCAACAGCAACTTATCCGTGAAACCAGCATCCAGGTGCAGGAAAAGGAAAGAGAAGAAATCGGTAAAGAACTTCATGATAATATTACCCAGATACTGGCGGCATCCAAATTCTATATAGACTATGCTATAAAAAACGGAGCTCCGGAATCTTCGCAGTTGCAAAAAAGCCAGGAGCATATTACGCTTGCGATCCAGGAGATACGCAAACTATCCCATTCTCTCATCGCTCCTTCCCTGGGTGATATCTCCCTGCTTGAAGCCATTGAAAAACTGACGGGCGAAATACAACTTACTACCTCACTCCGCATAAAACTGATCAGGGAAACATATAATGAATCGCTTTTAAATAAAGATCTCAAACTCACTTTTTACCGTATTATCCAGGAACAACTCAATAATATTCTAAAACATGCCGGGGCGAAAAAAGTTATTATCCAGTTGATCACCTTATCCGGTTACATCCGTTTATCTGTAAAAGATGATGGCCAGGGCTTTGATAGTAATAAAAAAGCAGCGGGGATCGGGTTGCGGAATATTAAAAACAGGGTAGAGTTTTATGATGGTACTGCAGAGATCAATTCTTCGCCCGGGAAAGGCTGTACTCTTGAAATAACGATCCCGATCAAATAAGTAAAAGACCCGGGCCTATCCTAATAAAGTTTTTTTCATAATGAATGAAATAATATTTTGAACTTAACCAAAGTCAAAATTGCAAAGGCCAGGGCCAATAACCAGATCAATATGATCCAGATCACATCGCCCAATTTTTTTTTTACCATGTTCTGAACTTTATGCTAATGAAACCATCCGAACTTGAACCAGGTTATCCAGGCGATGCCGGTCAGCACTGCTACGGCAATTAGTACTATTATAAAGTGTTTCCATTCCGGCGCCTCATCGCCCCACTTGGGTATCTTTTCATGTTTCATTTCCGAGAAGTGTAAGATCAATTCTCAACTCGTTTAAGCTTAAGCCGGGTAACCGGACCGACAACCAACGGGAATTTTTCCACCGTCACATTACTGGCATCCAATCCAAAACCTTTCTCTTCGGATAGACTGATATCTTTTAACCAGAAATGAAATTTCATGATGAGCTTTTCCAAAAAAGGCAGCTCACTGTCCTGGCTAACATACTTTTCCATCACTACGAATTGAAAGTCGCCTACTGTCTTACTGGTAGCAAGGCTATCATAGCGGCTGATGATATTTACTTCTTTATGGGCAACCAGGTCTTCCACCACTTTGCGGAACATCAGGTTGATCCTTGGCTGTACCCGGAATCCCAGGCGGAAATCAACACGGATGATATCATTGGGAATGATATGTTCAACTTTATATTCGCTGGTATAAGGATCGTCCAGTGTATCCACATGTACAAAC
>DATHDV010000213.1:0-70604 GCA_035318845.1 Chitinophagaceae bacterium | reverse complement strand
GGCTATCTAACCAACCCCTACCTCTACAAGAAAGAAGGGTTTCTGTTCGTTGCGTCAGGGATTGACAAGTTATTTGTTGTACCAAATCTAAAAACCGCATAGTATACAGTTTCTTTCATGTTTAGAAGTGCGTTTTTTCTTAATTTGTTCCTCTAACTAAATTCTTCCAGAAGATGCTTGGCGCCCTCTCCTACCACCAGAAAGTAAAGGACCATTTTAAGGGGCAACTCAAAACATGGGACTATTTTGCCCAGTCAAAAAACAAAGAAGAACAGCTAGCCCAGTTTAAAACAGAATTGCTCAAAAACACTTATAAGTTTGATCCGGCAACAGAAAATTTTATTTATGATAAAATAGCAATTGCCAGAGAAAAACTGGATTTACAAAATTTTCCCGTTACCGTTTACCAGGCACAATACACCGATGAGCTGAATGCCAGTATTGTTTATCTGAATAATGAAGCACATATTGTTTTTAGCGGCCCCATTATCAAGCTGCTTGACGAAGAGGAGTTATTGGCGGTCCTGGCACATGAGCTTACACATATTAAATTATATTCCATGCTCGATGGTGAACTAGAGATCGCCGATCGTATCATTACAGCCATTGCCAATAATTACAATAGCGAAGCTTCTTATTTTGAAACAGCCCGCCTTTTTCGTTTATATACAGAGATCTTTTGCGACCGCGGGGCTTTTACTGTCGTAGAAAAAACAGCACCGGTTATCACCTCGCTGGTCAAAACTTCTACAGGGCTGGAAAAAGTAAATGCAGAAAGCTACCTGAAACAAGCCGATGAAATTTTTTCCGCGGAATCTGACACTAAAACTGCCGGTATTTCACATCCCGAAAATTTTATCCGGGCCAAAGCCATCCAGCTCTGGAATGAAAAGAAGGAAGCTTCCAATGAAGAAATTATAAAAATGATCGAAGGTATCAGCGACCTTGATAAACTGGATATTTTCCGCCAGAAAGAGCTGGCACAATTAACAAAAGAATTTTTACAACTGTTTCTTAAACCCAAATGGTTTCAAAGCACGATGGTCATTAGCCAGGCCAAACAATACTTTGCAGATTTTGCCTGGGATGAAAAAGCCACATTGTCTGAAAAGATGATTGACACGATCAGCAAGTCTCACCCAAGTGTAAAAGACTATTTGGGTTATATCCTGCTTGATTTTGCATTAGTAGATACTACGCTTGAGGAAATTCCATCAGGGTGGGCCTTTCAGTTTGCCGAAGATGTACAATTAAAAGAAACGTACGACAGTATCATAAAAAAGGAAATGAAATTCAGCGATAAGAAGCTGCAACAACACAAAGAAAAAATGCTGGCAGCTTATCATGAAGTGAAAGAGAATGAAGGAGAGCAGATATATGAGTAGTTAGTCAAAGCGATCATCAGCAATTGTGATGATGCGAAACCCCGGATAACCTTATGGCCGATTCAAAAATATATTTTCACCAGTTTTTAGAAACCGCATTCGATAATGGCAACTATGCCACTGATGACGTGATCGCTTTTCTGATACCCCTGTATGAAGAAGTTCTCAGTTTTCATGAGATCAACCAGGTGGCGCCATTTGAAAAGGAAGAAGCTTTATTCATAACTGACGATCGCCTGGATATTGACGAGCATTTTGCTCATTTACCTTCTGCAGCTGCCAGTGCACTGAAAGAACTGTTTGCTTCCACCCAATCCAAACAGTTTGATATTGTTGGCAAAACAAAAATGGAAGCGGATGTAGATGAAGGAACCTATAAAGTTGAAAACCTGAATGTTCATTTCAATATTAAGGAGCCGCTGCAATTTCCTGCCTTTATAAAGGGATATAGTTGTTTTGAAATACTCGCCGGACACCACGATGCAGAAACAGATATTTTTTGCCTGGGGCTCGTATTAGGCAGCCTGGCGCTGGGTCTTGACCTGTATGACGAAGATGATGTGAAGCTCTTTGCAGAATATCGTCGCAACCCCGTTCAGTATAATCATCGCATTCATCCCACTATCAGTACGCTGATAACGGAAATGACAGAACTTGACCGGCAAAGACGCAGTTCAGACCTATACGACGTTATTCACCGGTTGAAAAATTACCGGGATTACGACCCCGAAAAACAAACCGACCTGAGTAATATAGCTGGTTGGGTAAATAAAGAACTGAAAGAAAGAAGCCAGTTTATTTTAAACAAACTTCGCAACCGCTTATTCGATACAAGCCGCCGGAACCGCCTGCTTTATTACAAACCCAATATGCGTTTTGTCAATCTTACAGTGAGCAGCGTGCCGATGGTTTTACATTATCAAAGCATTCGCCCCGACCTGTTGTTTACCTGGAATATCGATATATCATCGAAAGTAGCGGGCATGAAAGAAATAGTGCTGAATAAATACCTGCGTTTTGAAGACCATGTTTATTTGCCATCTGCATTAGACAAGATAAGGGTGGAAAGTCAGCGGGATGTGCAGGAGTTTGGGTTTAGTCAATTGAAATTAGTTATTACATTTTTAAACTGGCACAACTTAAAGGAAGATGCCAATGAAAGAATTCAAAGTCCGCTGTTGCTGATACCCGTTGAGTTGAAAAAGACCAAACGACTGAAAGAAGATCATTATACCATGAAAATACTGGATAATGCAGCGGAAGTAAACCCCGTATTAGCCAACCAGCTCAGAGATCTATACGGAATTAAACTTCCGGACTTTGTGGACCTGGACGATATGAGCCCCGAACAATTTTATCAACTCCTGAAAGCACAAATAGATGCTGCCAACCAGGGGATACAATTACATTACTCCGATAAGCCTAAAATAAAATTAATATATAGTGTAGCCAGGCAAACAGTTACTAATTATAAAAGGCGGCTCAGAAGAAGCGGACAGCAACTGGATAGTTATAAAAATATTTCTTATAGCTATCAGTCCGAGCATTATAAGCCACTTGGCCTTGAGATCTTTAAGCAACGCATTGAGCCCCGCGCCACTTTCCTGGAGTTTTTGGTAAACGAGGATATTAAGATCAGTTCGCAGCAGCTTACCGGCAACAATGTAAAAGAAAGAGAGTTGTTTGAAATGACAGAGAGTGAAAGCAATCCCTACAGCTGGGATTTTGATGTATGTAATATAGTGCTGGGCAATTTCAATTACAAAAAAATGAGCCTGGTGCGGGATTATAATCATATAATTGATAACAAACTTCAGCACAAGGTATTTGAATCTTTATTCAGCAACCAGCCCAAACAAATCAAAGAGCATTCATTTGACCTCAATAAACCGGATGACTGGCACCATGTCATTACGGCCGACCCAACACAAACACAGGCTATCCTGCAAAGCCGCACGGGCGACAGTTATATTATCCAGGGTCCACCAGGTACCGGCAAAAGCCAAACTATTACCAACCTGATCGCAGACTATGTAGCAAGAGGCAAGAGTATATTATTTGTTTGTGAAAAGCGGGCAGCATTAGATGTGGTATTTCACCGGTTAAAGCAAAATGAGCTGGACGAACTATGCTGTTATATTCACGATAGCCAGGGCGATAAACGGGAATTCATTAAAAACCTGAAAGCCACATACGAGGATTTCAGCAAAAATAGAATGGATGTAAAAGCTATCCGCGAAAAAAGGACAACGCTGTTACAACGGATGAACCAACAACTGCAATTATTACAGCAATTTCATGATGCCAATACTTCACAACCGCATGAAGCTGGTGTACCGGTCCGCAAACTGATCGACCGTATCATTGAGCTAAAGAAAAAGATTGTACCGCTGAATGCAAAACAACAGGAAGAATTACCGGCCTATAATGAATGGTTGCAATTCGGAGAAACCATTGCAGAGCTGAGCGAAGCATTGGAAGAGGCTGGTTCAGATGGGGTATTCGCCGAACACCCGTTCAGCAAATTAAATGATGCTGTCTTTATTGCCGATAAGCCGTTGAACCTGCTGGAGAGCCTGGTGCAACACGCTAAATCATTGGTAAATGAGATCAATAATGCTATCAAAGAATGTGAAATTTCGCAGCAGCATTGTGAATACCTGGAGCAGGTGAAAAACTTAATACAGGACGCCGTGCTGCTGCAACCATTGGCGGAACACGATAATTTGCAATTGGTAGATACCGGCAACCCGGCATCAAAGGAATTCGAAGATAATATCCGCCAATACAAACAAAAGAAACAACAAGCAGAACAGGCAAAGCAGCAAAATGGTAACTGGAAAAATAAATTCAGCGAACAAGATGCAGCCAATGCCATCCCAATAGCAGAGAAGAACGAAAAATCAATTTTCAGTTTTCTCAATGGCTCGTGGAGGAGGCTAAAAAAACAATTACAGAATAGTTATGATTTCTCGCAGCACCAGGTAAAGCCGGCTTACAGTAACATATTGCAGCAATTAAAGGCAGAATACGAAACGGCCGCCATTGCTTCGCAAACAAAAGAACAATTACAGCAGAAATACCGGGTGGACAATATTGACACTACCTATACTGGAATTGAAACGCTTCGAAGTAAACAGGGAGACGAAGAAATAGATTACCTGCTGGCTCATCCTGAAGCGAATGCTATAGTAAAAAGGCTGTATAAGGTCAACAACACCTTGCAGCAGCTAGAACTGCAGTTACAACAGAGCCTGAACAGTTATTCGGGTAAGTCCATTGCAACCATACAGGATGAACTGGAAAGCATTGCCATGAATGCTGATGGCCTGCAGGATCTATTACCGGCATTAAAACAATTTGCAGGTTTACCGGTTTCGGTTAAGAATACATTGCGCAATATTCCGCTTACACCGGCCCAGGCAGAAGCAAGCATGGCACATAAGACCTTGCAACAACTTTATCAGCAAAACAAAATATTTGCCGCCATTGACGTGTCGGCAATTGAAAAAGCAGTTCAGCAGATCAGGCAATGTTATAAGCAATTACTCAAATTAAATGCCGACCTTATTCGTGCCGGCATCCGCCAGCGGTTTATTGAACACGTAGAACTGAGTAATACGGCATTAAGCCAACTGAATCCGGAACAAAAACAATTCAAGAAAAGTTATAATGAAGGCCGCAAGATCCTGGAACATGAATTTGGAAAAAGTATGCGGTATAAAAGCATAAGGGAGTTAAGTGCAAAAGAAAGCGGGTTGGTCCTGAAGGATATAAAACCTGTATGGCTGATGAGTCCGCTTAGTGTGAGTGATAGTTTGCCGTTGGATACCGGTTATTTTGATGTGGTGATCTTTGACGAAGCCAGCCAGATAACACTGGAAGAAGGTATCCCGGCATTGTATCGTTCACAACAAACAATTATTGTAGGCGATGATAAACAAATGCCGCCAACCAATTTCTTTACAGCAAAAGCAGAAGACCCCGATGACCTCGAAAGTTTTGGCGATGAAACCAGCGATGAATTATTAAGTACCGATGCGGATAGTTTGCTGGTGCAGGGAGCAAGAAAATTAAGCAGCACGATGTTGAGCTGGCATTACCGCAGTCACTATGAAACGCTGATCAGCTATAGCAACTATGCTTTTTACCAGGCAGGCCTGTTAACCATTCCGGACAAAACTATTCACCATAAAGAAAAACAGGTCATCGAAGTAATAAAGCCGGAAGACGCAGCCGGTTTTGCGGATCATTTATACGACAGAAGTATCAGTTTTCATTTCCACCCCAACAGTGTGTATGAAAAACGAAATAACCAGGACGAAGCCATTTATATTGCCCATCTTGTCCGGGAGTTACTGAAACGAAAAGTGAAAGAAAGCATCGGGATCGTGGCATTCAGCCAGGAGCAGCAGCAAACGATCGAAGACGCTTTGACAGCATTGGCTCAAACCGATAAAGAGTTCGAACATTTACTGGAAGAAGCCTATACCCGTACCGAGGACGAACAGTTTGTTGGGCTGATCATTAAAAACCTGGAGAACATACAGGGAGATGAAAGAGATATCATCATTATGAGTGTATGCTATGGCTTTGATGCCCGTAAGAAAATACTGATGAACTTTGGTCCTATCAATAAAAAAGGCGGTGAAAAAAGATTGAATGTAATCTTCAGCAGGGCAAAAAAACACATGGCTATTGTAAGCAGTATAAAATACCACAACATTACCAATGAATACAATGAAGGGGCTAATTATTTCCGCCGCTTTTTACAATATGCAGAAAGTGTAAGCGGGGGCAATATGCCAACAGCCCGAACAATTTTAGAGAGCCTGGTGGTAAATAAAACGAGTACTGCAACTACCGTAGCAACGACCATTACCGCCAAAGAAATTAAACTGCAATTAGAAAAAAGGGGATACGAAGTGGCCGAGCAGGTGGGGCAGTCGGGCTTTAAATGTTCATTGGCTGTAAAACTTAAGACCGGGGACGAAGATTATACTTTAGGAATATTAATGGATGATGACAAACATTACAGTAATAGCAATTTGGTGGAGCAATACTACCAGCGACCGGCCATTCTTCAGTCATTCGGCTGGCGCAGTATTAATGTATTTGCCAAAGACTGGTTACAACAGCCGGAAAAAGTTATAGAACAAATCATAAAAAGAATTAAGGAAGAACCGGTAATGGAGTTGCCGGAAGAAGAAAACGAAACTTCTGTTATTGTTGAGACAGTTAAAGAGCTTCCGATTGTACCCGTTGAAGAAACAAAACCCGTGAACCAGCCAGTAATTATTCCCGGTTTTGAAGGTTTGCAGTTTGAACGGGTTGAATTTACTGATGCCATCAGCAATAAATTTTGGGAAGCGGCCACCCAGGAAAATAAGCTGATCATCCGCTTTGGAAGAATTGGCACGAAAGGACAAGTGCAGCTGAAGTCTTTTGAAAATACCGAAAAGGCGATAAAAGAAAAAGAAAAGATGTTGAGGGAGAAGTTGGGAAAGGGATATATGCCTGTTTAAAAAGTAAAACAGTATAAATAAATATTTAATTTTATGATGGTCAAAAAAAACATCATGAAAAGAATACATATTTTTTCTGTATTCATTTTTCCTCTTTTATTATCCTGTTCATCAACTAAAAATTCAACAGATAAGAAGATTGGAGGTAAGACCTATAATAACCTGTTCATAATTGCCAATACAGCCGATATAGAGTTTAGGGTGCGACTGGAAAAAGAATTAGCACTCGCTGCAGAATCAAAGGGCTATAAAGCTGTAAAAAGTATCGATGTAATACCGCCGGTACTTAATGATCCAAAACCGCCATCCCAGGAAGAACTTGCAGCTAAAGTAAAGGCAACCGGATGCGACGCCCTTTGTATTGTTTATTTTTTAAAGAATGGGGATGATGTAAAATACAATGCCGGCATGAATTTTAAAGGCACGGACCCCATGCTTTCCGGCTTTGTAGGAATACTTGTATTAGGGTTTAAAGAATATAGTAAAAAAGTTGACAGGAACGACGACACTAAGTATAAAAAGGATATTTCCGCGCCGGCATACTATACCAAAGAAAAAGGCTTTTATTTATTGAGCGAACTATATGACGCCACATCAGTGGAGAATGTCTATTCGGAAAAATCGGGTTTTTTCGATGAAGCTGAGTTGGTTTCTTTCAGCCACAGCTATATGGCAGACCTTATAAAACATTTGGAAGAGAAAAAAATATTAAAGAAGTAAGCCTTTCTATTGATCCTGTTTATTTAATTTATACTTCCCCTTGCTCTTCCTGATAGTACAAGCCACCACTTTATATTCCGGGCACATGGCTTCAGAGTCGCTGATACTGGAAGTGATATTGTTCAGCATGATATCGGGGAAATGGAAAGTACTGCTGAGTATGCCGGGTTTTACTTCGTCGGTGATCTTTGCTTTGATATCCACTTTGCCGCGGGGTGATTCCACACAAACCATATCGCCATCATTGATCAGGTGTTTGCGGGCATCTTCTTCGCAGATCAGCAATACATCTTCGGTCAGTATCTGCGCATTGCGGGTTCGTCTTGTCATGGTGCCGCAGTTATAATGCTCCAGCTCCCGGTTGGTTGTGATAATATAAGGATATTCTTTTCCGTGCTGCACGATCTCCTCCGATTCTTTAAATGCATTGAACATGAATTTCCCCTTTCCTCTTGTAAAATTGTTCAAATGCAGGATCTCGGTATCGGTTCCATCTTTCAGCACGGGCCATTGTTTGCCGTTATCACCCAACTCATTCCATTTAACTCCTGCAAAGAAAGGAACCACCTGTGAAATTTCTTCCAGCATGGTTTCAGGATCATAGTCGGCCTGCTCATATCCCATCCGGTTCATGATATCCACGATGATCTGTCCGTCGCTCTTTGTTCCTTCAATGGGCTCAACCACTTTATTCACTCGTTGAATCCTTCTTTCACCATTGGTGAATGTTCCGCTTTTCTCCAGGAAGGAAGCACCGGGAAGAATTACATGGGCCAATTTGGAAGTTTCTGTCATGAATAATTCCTGCACTACGAACAACTCAAGATTCTTTAATGCCGCCACCACATGATGTGTGTTGGGATCTGTCTGCGCCATGTCCTCACCAACCACCCAGATAGCTTTTAATTTATTATTCAGCGCCGCATCATACATCTGCGGAATTTTATAACCCACATGCAATGGCAGTTTTGCATGGTAGAACTCTTCATACATTTTATGTATCTCGGGGTTGGTCACATCGAGGTAACCTGCACCCTGGTAAGGTTGACAACCCATGTCGGCAGCGCCCTGCACATTGTTTTGTCCACGCAATGGATTTACTCCTACTCCTCTTCTTCCGATATTGCCGGTGATCATTGCCAGGTCTGCGATCAGCATTACAGCATATGTTCCCTGTGAATGTTCGGTAACACCCAATCCGTGAAAAGACATGGCATTCGGCGCACTTGCATACGCTATAGCTGCTTCACGAACAAGGTTGCGGTCAACGCTGGTAATTTTTTCCAGTTCATCAATGTTCAATTGTAAAATACTTTCTCTGAACCCATCATATCCTTCTGTGCGGGCCGCAATAAAATCTTTGTCCTCTAAATTTTCTTTGATGATATAATACAGCATCATGTTCAGCAATGCCACGTTGGTGCCGGGGCGCAATTGCAAATGATAGTTTGCATATTTTACCAATTCTGTTTTTCTTGGATCAATGATGATAAGCGTTTTGCCTTTCATAGCCTGCTGTTTCATCTTGGCGCCTGTAACCGGGTGCGCATCCGTGGGGTTGGCGCCGATCACCATCATGCAATCGGTGTATTGCATGTCAATAACAGAATTGGTGGCAGCACCCGTTCCAAATGTTCTTTGCATACCAATAGCAGTGGGTGAATGACAAACCCTCGCACAACTGTCGATATTATTGGTTCCGATCACCGCCCGGATGAATTTCTGCATGATATAGTTCTCTTCATTGGTGCATCTTGCTGATGAAATGCCGGCAATAGAATCCGGGCCGTATGTATTTTTTAATTCAGTGAGTTTTGTTGCAATGAAATCATAAGCTTCTTCCCAGGTGGCTTCCACAAATTCACCATTCTTTTTGATCAATGGAGTGCGGATACGATCCGGGTGATTATAAAATGAAAAAGCATAACGACCTTTCAGGCAAGTGTGACCCGCATTTGCTTCTGCATCATAAGGAGCTTGTATGGATTTGATGGTTCCTGCACTTACCGCAACATCCAGGTTGCAACCAACACCGCAATAGGTACAAACCGTTCTGACTTTTTTATCAAATACAATGGACTTGGATTCAAAAACATCGCTGATAGCAGAAGTGGGACAAGCCTGGGCACAGGCGCCGCAGCTTACACAATCACTTTCATTGAAACTAACATCGGAGCCTTTGATGATATGGCTGTCAAAACCACGACCCACCATGCTCAACACAAATTGTCCCTGCACTTCATCGCAGGCCCGCACACAACGGAAACAATTGATGCACTTTGAAAGATCGGAGGTCATGTAAGGGTGACTGAGATCTTTTTTTCTATCCAAATGATTTTTTCCTTCGGGATAACGAACATCACGGATGCCTACTCTTGCCGCCACCTCTTGTAGTTCACAATTATTATTCACTTCACAGGTAAGACAATCAAGCGGATGATCGGTAAGTACCAGTTCAATAATATTCCTTCTGAGTTTTTGTATGCGGTCTGAATCGGGATAAATAAAAGAACCCACCATCACCGGCGTATGACAGGAGGCCTGTGTTTTTACAGGACCATTTTCTTTTAACGCAACATCAACACTGCATACCCGGCAGGAACCGAAAGGTTCAAGGTTGGGCGCATCGCATAATGTAGGCACAGCATCTTTTCCAAAATTTCTCCTGATAAAAGAAATGATCGTTTCTCCTTCTTTGATCTCAAAAGGCTCGTTATTGATATAAGCCACATTGGTTTTTAATGTGCCATTGCCATTGGAAGAACCATATGTAACGGTTTTGCCTTTTTGTTCCTGTGTATGCTTATCATCTTTTCTGTACACGATACCCATGATCAGGATTTTTTAAAGTAAGGTGATAGTTCTTTATCAAAATACTGCAATGCATTTTTTATGGGAAGAGGCAATCCCCCACCCAATGCACAAAGCGAACCGATCTCCAAAGTTTCTATCAGGTCATTCAGCAATGTCCTGTCGATCTTATAATCACTTTCCTGCGCTTTCTTCAGCATCTCGTATCCTCTTACCGAACCAAGACGACAGGGAAAACATTTACCACAACTTTCATGTGCGGTAAACTCAAATAAATGTTCCAGGTATTTTATGATTGGAAAATCTTCAGGAATACAAACAACAGAAGCGTGTCCCAGTAAAAAACCATTTTGGGAAAAAGATTCGAAGTCAACCGTAAGATCATTGATCTTAGAAACAGGAACCAAACCACCCAGCGGACCTCCGATATGCATGGCTTTTATTGCTGAGTTAAATCCGCCTCCGAGATCGTTCACCACAACAGAAAGCGGGGTTCCCATATCTACTTCATAAATCCCGGGTTTATTAAAGAAACCATCCAACGATATCAATTTTGTTCCGGTTGATTTGCCAATACCAATGGAAGCAAATTTCTTTCCGCCGTTTTTAATGATATAAGGAATGCAGGCCAACGTTTCCACATTGTTTACAACCGTTGGTTTATTAAACAATCCCTGTTGTACTGGATAAGGTGGGCGAACTCTTACCTCCGGTCTTTGTCCTTCGATAGAAGAAAGTAAGGCAGTTTCTTCGCCGCAGATATAGGCACCCTGCGCACCGATCACTTTGAAGTTGAAATTAAAGCCGGACCCTAAAATATTTTCACCCAGCAAATGCAGCTTGTGCAGGTCATCGATCGCATTCTGAGTTATTGTAATTGATTCAGGATATTCTGCCCGGATATATACAACGCCAACATCAGCACCGGCAATATACCCGGCGATCATCATTCCCAGTAAAACGCTATGCGGTTGAAGTTCCAGTAAATATCGGTCGCTATAAGCGCCGGGGTCACCTTCATCTGCATTGCATACAATGAATTTTTGTTTTGCCGTTTCTTTTTTGCAGGCATCCAATTTAAAAGCGATGGGAAAACCGGCTCCGCCACGACCCCGTAACCCTGATATTTTTAATTCTTCCAGTAATTCATCTGCAGATCTTTTTAATACATCAGGCAGTATGGAATAATATTCTTTTATTCCGGGAAAAGAAGAAGTGAGGACTGCAGTACCATAAGAAGCCACATTGTATTTGTCAGCAACAATTGTATTATTTTTTTTAATGGCATCAATCTCATCAATAGCATTGCCCGAATAATTTTTTCCACCAATATGAAACGAATTGTTCTCGTGGCATCTTCCCAGGCAACACATTTCACCGATCTCCTCTGGCTTATATTGTTTCAGTAGTTTTTCTTTCAGAACATCTTGCGTGCCGGCAGTCAGGCAGGAACTGCCGTTGCAGATATATACTTTCTTTCCCTGGTTCCCTGGTTTGAGGAAATCATAAAAACTCGCAGCCCCATATACATTGGCCTTGCCCATGATGAATTCATCGGCGAGTATTTCCATTTTTTCAACAGAAGGGGTTCCCGCCGGCCGGGCAGCAATACCCAGCTCTTCGAAAAGATTTTCGTTTAATCCTTTTCTCCCGGAAAGCTCACTTAAGTTTTTAGACATTGTTTTAAATTTCAAGCCACTCAAAAAAAGGAACACAAAGTTCACAAAGCAGGCACGAAGGACACAAAGAAGACTTTGTGTCCTTTGTGAGATTCGTTGTGTCCATTGTGTTCCTTTTTTTCATTTGAGAAAATATGTTTCAACAAACCAGCCTACGTCGGGCAGGCCTTATTCGGGTTCTCGTAATTATCACTCTGGTCTTCGAAAGTATGGTCAAGACAAACAAAATCTTTCTCTATCAGCAGGAACAGGTCTTTACCATCGCCAATATCCATTTTAGTATCGAAACCCACTACATCGGTGGTTGTCCATTCTGCAGCTATATTCTCCGGAACAAAAATACAAATCCTGTTCCCGGAAAACGAAGCCTCTATATTTTCAATGCCGGTCTTCTTTTCAAGACAATAATGAAAAGAAGGACCGTTTAAGAATTCTGTTTTCTCTTCCAGCCAGCCAAGTTTACCAAAATTGGCTATCTCCGTTTTGGTAAGCCTGTATCGAATGGAATTTCCTTTTATCCTGACTTTCATAAAAATTATTTCCCACAAAGCCGCTAAGTTCACAAAGAAATATGTACCAGATTCTTAAAGCTTAGTGTTCTTTGTGTCTTCGTGGGATACATTTATTCTGTTATTATTTATTCTTTGTACACCACAATAAATATTAAACCTCCCGTCTCTTAAAAAACCGATCAGGGTCATCTCGGTTTCTTTAGCCAATTCAACGGCAAGGCTTGACGGCGCTCCAACAGCACATACAATTTTTATTCCTGCCATTGCAGCTTTCTGAATCAATTCAAAACTGGCACGGCCGCTTAATAATAATATATGATGATCCAATGGAAGGTCGCCGGCCATTAATGCGGCACCCACCAATTTATCCAATGCATTATGCCTCCCCACATCTTCCCGGGTGAGCAACAGGTTGCCATCGGTATCAAATAATGCCGAAGCATGCAAGCCACCGGTATGTTCAAATACTTCCTGCTGTTTCCGCAATGCTTCCGGGAGTTTTGTGATCGCCGAAGCATTGATCCTGATATTATCATTTATTTGTTTGCTTGTGAAAACATTCCTGACCGCCTCAATAGATGACTTGCCGCAAACGCCGCAGCTGGAAGAAGTATAAAAATGACGTTCTATCTTTTGCGGGTCAAATGAGATCCCCGGCCGCAATTCCAGGGTTACAATATTATCGCCGGAAGAAGTATAGTTCAGGATGTCTTCTTTACCGCAAATAATTCCTTCTGTAAAAAGAAAGCCGGTTGCCAGCTCGGCATCATGGCCCGGTGTGCACATCGTGACCGAAATATTTTTTTGCTGGCGTTCTTTTTCTGCGCCATAAATGATCCTGATCTCAAGCGGTTGTTCAACGGCAAGCAGGTCCTCGGCCGAGTTGGATACAAAGGAATTTTTATCGCTTCCGGGAGAAGTAACCTTCAGGATCTGAACCGCCGCAACTGATGAGGGACGCATTTACCAAATTTACTTAAAATCAGGGAGAAAGTCGGGAGTCGGGAAGACCGAAAGTCCGGAAGAATGTCCGAATAAAGGAAAGTTTCTTTCGATCTCCCGGTCTTCCTGACTTTCGGACCAGATTTCATGACAATCCGGAGATTTTACCATTATTATCAATATCCATTCCTTCTGATGCGGGGATGGCCGGCAAACCGGGCATACGCATCATATCCCCAAGGATGGGAATAACAAATCCTGCCCCTGCGGCAAATTCAAATTCACGAACGGTAACAATGAAATTGCGGGGACGACCGATCTTGTTTTCTTTATCAGAAAAAGATTTTTGTGTTTTGGCCATGCAAACGGGAAGTTTATCGAAGCCCAATTCTTTTATCATTTTCAAACCTTCTCTTGCTTTGGGAGAATATTCCACGTCATCGGCTCCATATATTTCTGTGGCGATGAGTTTTATTTTTTCTTCCACGGACAAGCTCCAATCGTATAGTGGTTTGAATTTATTGATACCGCTTTCGATAATATCAACAACCGCCTGTGCGATCTCTGTCATACCCTCACCACCTTTTGCCCAACAATCGCTGATCAGGGCCTTCACGCCGTGCTTTGTGCATTCCTTCATTACAAATTCAACTTCTTCTTTTGAATCGGTAACAAAATGATTGATGGCAACAACAGGAGTCAACCCGAATTTTTTACAGTTCTCAATATGTTTCTCCAGGTTTTCAAAACCCTTCTTTACTTTTTCAAGGTCCGGTGTATTGTATTCTGTTTTCTTTGCGCCCCCATGATGACGCAAGGCTCTTATTGTAGCAACCAATACCAGCGCATCCGGTTTTAAACCAGAATAACCGCATTTGATATTCATGAATTTTTCAGCACCCAGGTCGGCACCGAATCCCGCTTCGGTAACTACATAATCTGCCAATGACAATCCCATTTTTGTACCAATGATCGTATTAGTGCCCTGAGCAATATTTGCAAACGGACCACCATGCAAGATCGCGGCATTGCCTTCCAGTGTTTGTACAAGATTGGGTTTGATCGCCTCTTTTAAAAGTATGGCCATGGCGCCCTGTGCATTCAGATGCTTTGCGAATACAGGTTTATTGTCTTTGCAGAAACCAACTAATATATTACCAAGCCGCTCTTTCAGATCATCCAGGTCTTTTGCCATACATAAAATGGCCATCACTTCAGATGCTGCTGTGATATTAAACCCATCCGATCTTGGTACACCATTGGCCGTGCCACCTAAACCGATAACCATATTTCTTAATGAACGGTCATTCATATCCATTACTCTTTTCCAGACAACGGTGCGGGGATCAATGTCAAGACTGCGTGTCTTGCTTTGAATATTATTATCAATAAGCGCTGCTAAAAGATTATTTGCTTTTTCCACGGCGCTGAAATCACCGGTGAAATGCAGGTTGATATCTTCCATCGGTATCACCTGTGCATATCCACCACCAGCTGCGCCGCCCTTGATACCGAACACCGGACCGAGCGAAGGCTCTCTCAATACTGCCATTGTTTTTTTACCGATCTTATTCAAACCGTCGGCAAGTCCGACTGATGTCGTTGTCTTTCCTTCGCCTGCCGGTGTGGGACTGATGGCTGTTACAAGTATCAGCTTGCTTCTTTTGATCTTTTCTTCATCGATCAGCTTGAGGGGAAGCTTGGCTTTGTATTTACCATAATATTCCATGTCCTCTTTTGAAATGCCGGCCCATGCACCAATATCTCTTATATGCCTGATAGGTGTGTTTTGGGCGATGGCCAGGTCGGGGTTGATATTGTTTGACAAGCGGAGTAGTTTTATTAATTACAATTTGTATTTATTAAGTTCTTCAATAGAATTGATATTGGCAAATTCATTTCCTGCAAACCAGTCTTCGTTGTCAAAACTAATAACTCTTGTTTTTAATCCTTCTAACGCATCGGTGATTTTTAACTGATCTTGCTCAAGTAGCTGCCTGAAATGAGGAATACAACTCTTGTCATATACAGAGCAAAGAGGTTCAATCTTGCCCTTGTGTTCGGTAAGCAGGGCATCCAACCCCTCACAAGTACTGATCAGCCCGTTGAAAATATTTTGAGAAAGAAAAGGCATATCACAACCAATTACAAGATTTTTTTCTGTGGACGAATGCACAAGCCCTGTAAATATACCGCCCAGCGGACCTTTTTCTTTCATCTCATCTTCGATGCAGGGATAACCAAATTGCCGGTAAGCAGGATTGGCGGTAATAATAATGATATGATCCGTCATTTTTTTTGCTGACGCAATAACATGTTCCACCAGCATCTTCCCGTTGAAATATACCAGGCCCTTGTCTTCTTTCATCCGGGAACTTTTTCCACCGGCGAGAATGATAGCAGTTATTCCTTTTTGTCCGGGCATAATGCAAATGTAAAGGCAAATGAAAGAAGCCGCCCGAACCGAGTGTCCGGGGTTAATTGTTCTTACTGATAAATAAAAAAAGCCGCCAATCATTTCTTTGCTTCAACGCAATCCACCGCCCTCTTAATGATACGATCGGCCAGCTCCTTCATCTTTTCTTTGTCAGCCATTCCCTTTTCTTCAAACTTGCAAATTTCTTCCTTCCCTCTTTTGATGCGGATCTTAATGTTCAGCTCATCGTCTTTGAGTTTATAAGATCCTTCCATACTATAGGCATCGCTGCCGGGATAAGACATGGCAAAAACAATTTTACTTTCTTTTCCTTTTGTTGAAATTTCCCGGAGAGTTTCGTTGACAGATCTGGTCAGTCCCAGGTCATCACCATAAGCAGCCGTATCAGCATTCTGAAAACTGCTGGCAGTGAATAGTGGTTTTTCTCCTTGCAGCCGGATGTTTGAAATTACAGCAGAGTCCACTTCCCCGATATTGAAATCGACCACTGAAAAGATCTGTGTCTTCTGGTCATTGTTCTCTTCTTTGGCAATATCACTCACCGATCTTCCGGCTGCATTGAACCAGCGGCTTATATTCAGGTTTTTTCCATCCTCGAGAATATCGGGCTGTTGCTTGATCGTTTTTAATAAAGAATAAGTGAGATAGCCATGAGAATATTTATCTGATTCAAAAGCGAGTTTGTTGCTGGCTGATGCAGATAAAATAAATAAACCGGATCTTTCATTCAGCTTATCAATTTCTTTTATCATTTGCGACCTGTCATCCGTCCTGGCAACCGGAACCGACCTGGTCTGCTGTGCATTTTCCAGCAAACTGTTTATAGCCTGGCCGCTATGGCAGGCATCCAGGATCAGGATACGTTTTTGCGCCCTGATATTTTTCGGACTGATCCAGTCGGTAAGTTCTTCCGTGCTGATGCCAACCCGGGGAAAAGATCTTTCATCAAGCAGGTTGGTGGCATCGGCTGTCAGGTAATAAAATTGTTTTGTATCATTCTCTTCGGTCATTACACCATGACCGGATAAAAAAATGAGTAATATATCGTTGGCGGTAGCTTTTTTTCCAATCAACTCCAATGCCTTTTTGATATTTTGTTTATTAGGCTTCACGGCATCAGCGCTGTCTGTAGTAAGGTTGAACATAAATACATGGTCATTACCGTACATTTTTTTTGCTGCACGTTCAACGGTTTGAGATATTGCCCGGGCATCAATGGCAGGATAGCTCAGGTTTATATTGGTATCGAATATGCTTTCGCTTTTTTTAGGCGCCTCCTTATACTGGCTTGTTCCAACCATTACGGCATACAGGTTGGGTTTTATATAAGTCTCGTCAGCGTCTTTGTCAATACTGATCTTTGCTTCCTGCGACGAAATATAATTGTCCCCTGTATAGGCTTTTAAAGAGATCCAATTCTCTTCATTGGCAAGGAAATAATTTTTCAGGGAATCCTTTTTAATATTTACTTCATAGTTGTTGCGAATTAATTCTTCCGTTTTAAATCTCCTGGCTTCAATGCCGTTAACGAATAAAACGGTTTCTCCCAAACCACCCTTGCGGGGTGTAACTTTAAATTGAAATTCCTTGGTACTGTTACCGGTGGCTTCCACTTCAGGGATCAGGCCACAGACATCCAGCTGATCCAAGGTTTTTGCTTTAATGGGTTCTCCATTATTTATCCGTTCTACCAGCCCGGGCTCCCAGAGATCGCCCTTTACCTGGTCCAATGTAATTTTTTCGGAGCCACAGGTAAAGTAAAGAAGGTTACGGGCATTTTCGGTACCATCAAAATGATTATATGGATCAACAACTAAATAATCCGTACTATCCACGGCAAAAAAAGTATAAAGCAGTTTTCCATTGTCAGCATTCCAAACTTTAACCGTGTTATCACCGGATGCGGTAATGATCTTTTTACCGGTGGGATCAAACTGTGCAGTATTTACCCAATCCGTATGTCCCTTTAATGTAAAAAGAAGCTTTCCGCTTTTTACTTCCCAGACTTTAGTTGTTTTATCTTCGGAAGCCGTAATAACTTTTTTGCTATCAGGACTGAATGCAGCATAAATTATTTTTTCAGTATGCCCGATCAGCGTATCGATTGCTAAACCGGAACTGTTCCAGATCATTGCAGTCCTGTCGAGAGAAGTGGTTAAAATTTTTGAGTTATCGGGACTGTAAGCAGCAAATAAAACCCCATCATTATGCCCACTTAATGTTTGCAAAAGTTTTCCGCTTGCCAGGTCCCATATTTTTGCTGTTGAATCTCCTGAAGAGGTGATGATCTTCTGACCATCGGGGCTGAACTTAGCTGTTACCATTTGCGGATGCCCGATTGAACAGGGAATTTCGTTCCAGGTAACGGCGTCAATTATTTTCACAGAATCTTCGCTGGTTACAAAAGCGATCTTGCTTCCATCGGGGCTGTAGTCGGTGAATATTATTTGGTACGCATTATCTTTTACCCGGAAATTAAAATCCTGCCCGCCCGTGCCAATATCCCAAACCTTGGTTGTCTTATCTCTTGATGTGCTGACAATTTTTTTTCCATCGGGACTGAATAAAGCGGAATAGACCCAATCCCTGTGTCCCGTTAAACTGGTCAGCAGGGTTCCGGTTATCGCATCCCATATTTTTATCGTACTATCATCGGTTGCCGTTACAATTTTTTTTCCATCCGGGCTAAATTGAGCGGAGTAAACCCAATTCGTATGTCCTTTCAGATCGGTTATCATCGATCCAGTTGCCAGGTCCCACACTTTGGCTGTGCCGTCATATGATGCTGTAACGAACTTTGTATTGTCTTTGCTGATTGCAGCAGCCCAAACTGTTCTTCGATGTCCTTTTAATACGGTATCAGCATGACCGGTAGCCACATCCCAGATCCTTGCGGTAGTATCAAAAGAGGTTGTGATGATCTTTTTTCCGTCGCGGGTGAATTGAGCAGATTTTAGTGAATTGGTATGTCCTTCCAATGTGAACAAAACAGTTCCATCGGCCACATTCCAGATCCTTGCTGTTTTGTCTCTTGAAGAGGTAACCACTTTGGTCCCATCCGGGCTGAACTGTGCTGAATTAATTTTATCCGTATGTTTTTGCAGAGTTTTTAAAAGCTTTCCGCTGGAAACATCCCAGATCTTTATGGTCCTATCTTCCGATCCCGTTACTATGAATTTATTATCCTTGCTGAAGGAAGCCGAGGTTACCGAAGCCCGGTGCTGATCTTCGGCTTTAGCCCCTAAATATTTACCCATACCGGTTTTTACATTCCATAATGCAGTCGTGCCATTGGTCGAAGCTGACACGATCATCGTTCCATCAGGACTGAACTCTGCTGAGTTAACCCGGGCATCATGTCCGGACAGATCAGCAATAAGCCTCCGGGTATCAACATCCCATAATTTGGCTGTGGCATCAGCCGATGCAGAAACAATTTTCCTGCTATCGGGGCTGAATCGGGCCGACAACACAGAATCCTTATGTCCTTTTAAAGTATATAAACGTTCACCTGTTTCAGCATCCCACACTCTCACCATATTATCATAGGAAGAGGTGACGATCTTTTTTCCATCGGGACTGAATTCTGCGTAGGACACAATGTCTTTGTGATCGTCAAGGATAAGCAAAAGATTTCCGCTAACAGCATCCCACACCAATGCGGTCTTGTCGGCAGAAGCAGTAACAATTCTTTTTCCGTCAGGGCTGAATTGTGCAGACAATACTTCCAGTTTGCTGCCGATCGGCAACATTAGTTTTGGAGAGGGTTGCTGTGCAAAAGAAAAATTTAAACATAAAACCCAAAAGCAAACGGGAAAAATAAGACGAACTGGCATCTTTAATTTTTTTTTTAAATAAAACTAGTAATACCGGTTTGTACGATACACCGGCTTCATGGGGACGGGTTTAATCTTCTTTCTTTTTTACAATCAGGTACCAGTCATTATCCAGCGGCAGGTAACCATAATCATAACAATAGAAGTATGTCTTGCCGGTTTTGGTAATATATAAATGGGTAAGATATTTGAATTGAAAACCCAACCGCAATAATTTATCCTTATTGGCTTTTGCCGTCTCTTCTCCGGCGGGCAAAATAGATTCCAGGACCTTCCTGTTTTTCAGCAGGGCATTATTGATATTTCTTACAAAGCTGCTGTGGCTTCCTTTGGCTTTTTGCTGGTTATTATAGTTGTTGCGGCAATAATCATCGCAGAATTTTTTATCAATTCTTCCTTTTAATGTTTTGCCGCAGGCAAGACAGGTTTTTGTTAGTTCTGATCCAGACATAGCAAGCTTTCGGGTAAGTAAGATAGGAAAAATTATCCGTGTGCAAACGGGTTGCTTTGAATAGTTGAGTACAAAAAAAAGAGATATTCAAAAAATGAAAGACAGGGCAGGATAAATTTCAATGAAAGTAAAAGGAATAAAACGAACTAAGTCCTCACGAATACTTCTAATATTACATATTCCCCATACCTATGGATATCTTCTAAGTTATCAATCCACTTGCGTGCAGCATCATAATTATCGAAATCGCTTTGGTCGGTACTTACCAGATCATATGTAGTAACACCCCCGATGGCATTGCTGTTAACGATTTTGCAAACCCGGTATTTTGTTATTGTCTCACCCATAGCTTTGCATTGAACTGCAATTTACAACGTTTTGCAATCGCTTAAAGGTGTAATTTGGCAAACAGAGTCATCATATTTACTCCCTGCTGTCTTATTGCTTTGTTTGGAGATCCGGATTTGTTTATTGCCTCTGTTCTTGCTTTGATAGCTTCCTGAAAAATTTGCTCTTTTGTTCCCTTAGCTGCGTTGAGGGCATCTGCAAACTTCTTGAACCAGCCTTCACCGTTCCAGCTTGCATAGCTGAAATGAATTACCAACCGGTCATCGGCAGATATTTTATCAATGCTATCTCCAACCAGGTATTTTGCAGCAAGGTGGTTGAACCACTGGTACATTATTTTACCGGTCAGTTCCTTTAGAGGAGCATTGAGCGCACCGCCAAGGCTATAATGTTTCCAGTTAGTACGGGCATTTGCCTCATCTACCATATCCCAAAATTGTTTCCATTCGGGATATACAGCCAGTTGCGCCCCGGCTTTTCTATCCAGCCCAAACATCGTTTCACCGGACGCAGCCATTAATGCCTGGTCGCTTGGTTTCATTTTTTTGGCCATATCCGGGTGATAATACCCGCCTTCAAAATTGTCTATAACAATATTGGTGAGTGATGAGAAACGTTCAGCAGTCAGCATAAATTTATTTTTTAAAAAGGAAATAATATTTTTTACTTGCAGGTGTCAAAATCGACGGCACATTTTATTCTTTATTTATTAAGATCCAATTTCGAAATGCATCCAGTCATAGTTCTTCTCTGGCCCCAATCCCAGGAATCCATGTTTATAGAAAATATCAATCATTGGCTTATACTCGGGCTTGGCAAACTGAGCCGTTTTAGAAGTCTGTTTTAAGGCATTCCGCGCCGGATCAAGGTCAATGGCAATTCCCCACGCATGTCGTGACCAATCGTTTCCATTCCGTTGTTTACGGAAATTATAAAGACCACCAAACAGATCAATTCCGAGTCTCTGTAGTTCGGGTAACCCGTATGTTGCCAACAAGTCATCAAAAACCAGTTTAAATTTTGGCGCAACCAGTTTATGACATTGGGTTTTTGTGGCGATGCTTTTTAAATCCCAGGCAATTTTCATCGGATAGGGAAAAGTTATCATGATCAGATTTGATGGCCCGGGTTCGCCATACTTCGCTTTGATTTGATTTGTCGTTAGCATAAAATTTAAGTTTAATGGTTATAAATGGTCGGTTCAAGTTTTTTGCTTTCTATGTTCCAAAGACAATCCCGTATAATGACAGAGGGTTAGTGATTTTCTTTCGGGCAAACCCAAAAATACCCGGCCGGATCACATGCATGCAAGCGGACATTCGCCAGCTTATAAACGCTTACTTTAAATAGGGGGAATTTTAATAATGAAAGCTATGAAAATATCCAGAAAAAACAAATATCCGTGTGCAAACGTATTTACACGGTTAGCTTCGGGAAGAAACGGGTAAAAACCGAATCCGGCTTTCCGGCACTATCATCTTTGTGTTGTCGATCGGTTAAGACGTCGCCGGTTGATTGAGATAACAAAATTTAAAAAACCGTTCCGACCGTGTCGGGACACAAAACTTAAAATTATGTACGCATTAAAAAACAAAGTTCAATTGATCGGTAACCTGGGCAACGCACCAGAAGTGAAAACATTGGAAAGTGGTAAAAAGATGGCCCGCTTCAGCGTGGCCACCAGCGAAAGCTATCGCAACGCTAAAGGCGAGAAAGTAACTGAAACACAATGGCACAACCTGGTGGCATGGGGTAAAGTGGCCGAGATCGTTGAAAAGTACCTTGGCAAAGGAAAAGAAGTTGCTATTGAAGGCAAGCTGATCAGCCGCAGCTATAATGATAAAGAAGGCAACAAAAAATATATCACCGAGATCCAGGTGAATGAGTTACTGATGCTGGGTGCGAAGACCACAGATGCATAAAGCGGACTGACCACGAATTGCACGAGTGCCACGAAGAATCGTCTTTTTGTTCTAATTAAAATTCTTATAACAATTGTGCTTAAAATCACCGCCGCAGGCGTTGTTATTCTGTATTTAATTGGTTTAATTTTCGTGACATTCGTGTAATTAGTGGCAAAAAAATTATCTGTGGCTTCATTTATTCCCGATACTACCAATGAGATGTTCCAGCTGGCTATCCAGTTAGTCAATCAAAGCAACCGGAATATATTCCTTACCGGCAAAGCCGGTACAGGCAAAACAACTTTTTTAAAATATATCCGGCAAAACTGCCCCAAGCAAATAGCCATCGTAGCGCCTACAGGCGTGGCAGCCATTAATGCGGGCGGCGTAACCATACATTCATTTTTTCAATTGCCGCTCTCGCCATTCATTCCCGAAACAAATGGAACCGGGTTTTCTCCTGCGCTGCAAGAAATTTCTACTAAACATAGTCTCATCAGCCGCTTACGGTTTAACAACGAAAAGAAAAAAGTAATTCAACAACTGGAACTGCTGATCATTGATGAGATCAGTATGGTCCGTTGCGATACATTAGACGCTATCGATACCGTACTTCGTCATGTAAGACAACAACCTGCCGGGAGATTTGGCGGCGTCCAGGTTTTATTTATTGGTGATATGCTGCAGTTGCCCCCGGTGATCAAAGAACAGGAATGGAGTTTATTGTCTGAATATTACAGCGGCCAGTATTTTTTTGATAGCAAAGTTTTGCAGGAAGAGCCACCCGTTTATATTGAATTCAATAAGATATACCGGCAAAGTGACGAGCAATTCATTGGACTCCTTAACCAGGTCCGCAATAATGAACTGGATGAAGAAGGAATGAAAATTCTGGAAAGCCGTTTTCAACCCAATTTCCGCCGCCGCAAACAGGATGGTTATATTATTCTAACCACACATAATAATAAAGCGTTTGAAATAAACGCCAATGAACTCGGGAACCTGACCACCCCGCTTTTTTCTTATGAAGCAGAAGTCCAGGATGAATTTTCGGACAGGGCTTATCCCGCCGAACAAATATTGTATCTGAAGACCGGAGCGCAGGTAATGTTTATCAGGAATGATTCATCCGAAAAAGGCAAAAGATACTTCAATGGAAAGATCGGCACCGTTACGAAGCTGGAAGCCAATAAAATATTTGTTCAGTGCGATGACGGGGACGACGAAATTGAAGTGTCAAAAGAAAAATGGGAAAATATCCGCTATACATTAAATAAAACAACCCGGCAATTAGATTCAGATGTATTGGGTTCGTTTACTCAATATCCTTTGCGTCTGGCCTGGGCCATTACAATTCATAAAAGCCAGGGACTGACTTTTGAAAAAGCCATCATTGATGCCGGGGAAGCATTCGCTCCCGGGCAGGTGTATGTAGCGTTGAGTCGTTGCACGAACCTCGAAGGAATGATCTTGCAAAGCCGGGTAAGATCATCGAGGCTTTTCAGCGATACAAGAATTGTGGAATTTTCTCAAAGAAGTGCCTCAAGCGGCCAGTTGCAACAGGAATTGGCTATTGCAAAAAGAAGTTACCAGCTTGCCGTATTGATCAACTGCTTTGATTTTTCAGTCGCCGTCAATAGCGGAAAAGAACTACTGGAATTTTTGCTGGAACATGTTTCGTCATTCAATTCCGAATCATATTCATGGACAGAAGAACTATTGTACAAAATGGACAAGCTGCAGGAAACCGGCAAGAGATTTCACACACAACTGAATTCATTATTTCTTCAGGCGGAGGCTCCGGAAACCAACCAGCTTTTACAGGAAAGAATAAAAGCAGCGGCCGGCTATTTTGTAACGGAGACCGCCTCACTGATTCAATATATACAACAATCTCCGGCGGTTACCGACAGTCGTCTTCATTCCAAAGAATACAATGAAAGTCTGCGGGAAATTTTTGCTCAGCTTGCCATGAAGAAATTTATGTTCGAAGGATTCACGGAAGGATTTAATACAGAAGCCTTTCATCAGCGCAAACAAAAATTTGTTCTGCCCTCTATTTCAGTAAATGCTTATGCGGGAGCCAATCAGAAAAAAGCGGAAAGCCCCCATCCTGTACTTCACCAGCAATTAAGAAAGTTGCGGGATACCATTTGTTCCCGGAAAGACATACCTATATATATTGTAGCCGGAAGCAACACGATCGATGAAATGGCCATGTATTTGCCACAAACCTTAGCCGAACTCAGGAAGATCAGTGGTTTTGGAGATGCCAAGATCGGGCAATATGGTCAGCAGTTCCTCGATGTGATCCTGGCATACAGCAAAGAATACGATCTTTCATCGTTGATTCATGAGAAATCCCCAAAGCGGGAAAAAAAGGAAAGAACCGGTCCGGCCAAAAAGAAAGGCGATACCCATGCCGAATCATTCCGTTTATATAAAGAAGGAAAAAACATAGCTGATATCGCAAAAGAAAGAAACCTGACCAGCAATACTATTGAAGGCCACCTGGCGAAATTCGTCCGTCGCGGTGATATAAGTATTCATGAACTGGTAAGCAGGGAGAAATTCATATTGATCGAATCGGCGCTGAAAGATTTTGACGGAACATCCGTTACTCCTGTAAAACAAAAACTTGGCGAAGGTATTAGCTACGGTGAAATAAAACTGGTAATGGCCGGTCTTGGAATTTCCCAGGAAAGATCACCGGATTAACATGACCGTTCCTATTCTTAATTCCCTTTGAACAGAAGTAAAATCAAAGCAAGGGCTTTGCAACCATGAAGCTTCAGCATTAGTATAAGAACTGCCGGTTAATCCACCAACGATCCAGCATTTTGTTCCACCGCCAGCTGTTGAGATAACTGGTTTTGATGGTGAACCCCATGCCCAATCATTACCAGCGCCACCGGAGACCCATCCGCCATCGCTTGTTTCAAATCCCTCGTTGTATGGAAAGCTGATGATACCGGAACCGCACTGGGCCTTCATTTCAGCTAATCCAATTAATAAAGAACAAATTATGGAAACGATCTTTCGCACCATTGTTTATACCAGGGCAGATGATAAATGTTTATTTTAAAAACAAACGGCAAATGTACAATGAATCAGTTGTTAAAATCGATATTGAAGCAATGAATAGACTTTATGATGATGAAATGAATAATCAAACACGATGATCATACATCATTCATATTCCACATTAGTTATTAATTATTCACATTTGACGCTATAAAATTTGTTACATAAAAGTTTATCTATATCTTTTCGGTTAATTACTTACTAACTCATTTTATGGAAACACTAACTACCCCTGCTTACCGCATGATAAGCAATCATGGAATTGCTGAAATGCGAAGAAAATTATCGAACGGACAAAACGCATTGTTTTCTCTCCGTTCTTATAAGCCCGGCGATATCATTGCCAATTTTTCTGCCGGCACTATCTCTGCAGAACCAACTTACCTGACAATCCAGTTAGGCATTCGTAAACACATTACGTTTGACCCTGTGTTTTTGCAGTACATCAATCACAGTTGCGATCCCAATGTGTTCTTTGACACCACGGCTATGAACCTGGTGGCATTGAAGCCCCTGAAATGCGAAGAGGAAATGACATTTTTTTATCCATCTACCGAATGGAAAATGACACAGTCATTCCGGTGTTATTGCGGAAGCTCTCATTGTTTGGGAGAAATCAGGGGAGCTGCTTTTCTCTCCAAAGAGGCACAGGAAAAATATCGCTTTACTGATTTTATTCAAAGCCAACTGGCCAAACGTTCGGTCAGGAAGAAAGTAGCCTGAGTGTATGAAAACATCTGAAGCCATTCGATTGCTGAAGCCATATACGATTTGGGTGCTGGCCCCTCACCTGGAGTCAGATGATCCCAATATTCAGCATTACTATGACTTTTCTCAAAGCATACAGGAGTTTACCAGCGTTTTTGAGGAATTAAAAACCCAATGGAAATGGCAACCGGTCACGATGGATAATTATAAGGAAATTATCCGGTCGATCGCTGTTAGCTCCAATGGAAAAACACCATTAATATTAAACCTCTGTGATGGGGATGAAGTGAATGGAACTCCCGGGGTCTCCGTTATTCATGAATTGGAAAAATATGGATTGATCTATACCGGCTCCGACGCATATTTTTACAATACGACCACTTCCAAGATCCCTATGAAGAAGGCTTTTGATAAAGCGGGGGTATCTACGGCTAACTGGAGAGTGATCACCGATAAGAAAGGCTCAACAAAAGGAATTTGTAAAAGAGTGGGGACTCCGATAATTATTAAACCGGCAGTTTCCGGCGGCAGCATGGGTGTATCCGTTAAAAATGTTGTTCAAAGCGAGGAAGAACTGGCAAAAAGAGTTGAAGAAATATACAAAGGCTATCATGGCTGGAACTTATTGGTTGATGGTTTGTTTGTTGAACAATTCATTACGGGTCCTGAATACACTACATTTATTACCGGCTCAGCTGACGATCCCAATAATTGCATAGTATATGAACCGGTAAAGAGAAATTTTCATGAATCACTGCCGGAGGCAGAGAAATTTTTATCCTTCGACCGTCTTTGGGAGATCTATGAAGATGAAACCCCGATGCCGGAGAACGGAAACTTTTATGAATACGGTCCGGTTGAACCATCCCTGATCCCCGCACTGAAGAAGTTGAGTATGGACGCTTATATATCCTGTAGCGGAAAAGGTTATACCCGGATTGATATAAGGCAGGATTCACATACCGGCAAACTATACATGCTGGAGGTTAATGCTCAATGCGGATTAAGCGAAGACGAAAACTACACATCTATCGGGGCTATTTTAAAAGTCTCTAATGTATCCTTTACGGAGATCATTACCGAGATATTGAAAGATGCATTGAGAAGAAGCATTGTCAAGCCGGTCGTAGTTAAAAAGACAAGGACTTCAAAAACCAGGAAGACGATTACTGTTAAATAAATATCCGTTTTTATATTTGACTAGTTATTACCTTAGTGTGACATGAAAGTTTGTGTTCTGCAACCCGACTACTCCACCACTGGTGTTGATTATAAGAATTGGGACCCTCCAAGGGAACTGGCCCCGCTTATACCAGAGCATGAGGTGCATAATGTATTTCTGAACAAACTCACTACATTCAGGCAGCTAAAAGAACTTAGTAAAGAAGGGTATGACATTTTCGTAAACCTTTGCGAAGGATACCCGGAGTGGGAAATACCGGGTATAGATGTTACATTTTCCATGGAATCACTTAGCCTCCCTTTTACAGGCCCCGGCACCAAGTTATATGATGTACCCAAAGAGCTGATGAAATATATTGCTTACTGCGAAGGCGTAACTACCCCGGGATTTGTTTTGGTTAATGAAATGAAAGACCTGGATGAAGCAGTAAGGAGTTTAAAATTTCCATTGTTTGTAAAGCCGGCACATGCGGGCGACAGTCTTGGCGTGGATGAACATTCGCTGGTGCATACTAAAGGAGAGCTAATAAGCAAAGTAAAAAGCATCATTCAGGAATATGGGCCACTGCTGGTGGAGGAATATATTGCCGGCAGAGAATTCACGGCACTTGTTGCTGCCAATCCCGACGGTCATAGTTGTACTGTTTTTCTTCCGGTGGAATATTTATTTCCCGAAGGGAAAGAGTTTAAAACCTATTCATTAAAAACTTCAGAATTGCACCCGGAATGTAATTTTCCATGTACAGATGAAGAGTTGGATAAAAAAATTCGGCAGGCGGCAGAGAAAATGTTTAAAGCAGTAAATGCAGTTGGATATGGCCGCCTCGATTTCAGAGTAAACGACAAAAGAGAAGTTTATTTTCTGGAAATGAACCTTACTTGCTCTGTCTTCTATAAAGACGGTTATGAAGGTTCGGCGGATTTTGTGTTGAAATATGATGCTATCGGTCAGGATGGTTTTTTACGACATATAATAGCAGAAGGCATTGCCCGCCATAAAAGGAAAATGAAACCCTATACAATGAAGGGCAACTCCATTGCGGGTTATGGTATCTATGCAAACCGCGATATTAAAGAGGGAGAAATTATTTTTAAAGGCGAAGGCAAATCGCAGCGGGTCATTACCAAACGATTTGTTGAAAAGAACTGGAACGAGGATGAAAAACTGCATTTCCGCCGTTATGCCTATCCCGTCAGTGAAGAACTTTTTATTCTTTGGGATGACGACCCATCCGAATGGGCTCCTCAAAACCACAGTTGCGATCCCAATACTACTTTTGACGGGCTCAATGAAATCGCTTTAAAAAAAATACCTAAAGGCGAAGAGCTGACACTAGATTATGCTGAATTTCTTGATGAAAATATGGAGCCGTTTCAATGCCAATGTGGAAGTTCTCAATGCAGAGGGTTAATAATGGGAGTGAAGAATAATACTTTGACAGGAAGAGAGCTTGAAATTAAAGGTTCATTTGCCGGGTAATAACATTATCATCTTCCCATAAAAACCATCAATATCTGCACATCACTGGGATTAATGCCTGAGATGCGGCTGGCCTGTCCCAGTGTCCGGGGTTTAATACGTGTTAATTTTTCCCGGGCTTCGTTGCCTAAAGAAATAATTTTTTTATAATCAAATGTTTCGGGTATTTCTAGCTCTTCCAGCTGACTCATGCGCTGCACCAGCTCTTTTTCCTTTTCTATATATACTTCATATTTGACTTGAATGGATGCCTGTTCAATCGCATCTTTTGAATATTGTTTTAATACCTCTTTTAGCTTTGGCAGGGTGTCAGCTAATTCATCCAACTCCACATCTGGGCGAAGCAATATCTTTTGTGCTTTTTGTTTTTCGGTTATCGGGGAAGAATTTATCGAAATAAAATATGTATTAATCTCTTCTGGCTCTACAGCAAATTCTTTTAATATCGATTTTATTTCCTCTACACTATTTCTTTTCGTTATCACCTTGTCCATTCTTTCCTGGGATGCAAGGCCAAGACGATAGCTTAATTCTGTCAGACGCAAATCAGCATTATCCTGCCGGAGCAATGTTCTGAATTCTGCCCGTGATGTGAACATCCTATAGGGTTCTTGAGTTCCTTTGCTGATCAGATCGTCAATTAACACACCGATATACGCATCACTTCTTTTTAAAATAACTGGTTCAAGGTTTTTAATTTTTTGATGCGCATTGATGCCGGCCATTAATCCCTGGCAAGCGGCCTCTTCATACCCGGTGGTGCCGTTTATCTGACCGGCAAAAAATAAGTTTTGTATCAGTTTTGTTTCGAGGGTGTACTTTAGTTGTGTTGGTGGAAAAAAATCATACTCAATTGCATAACCAGGACGAAACATTTTTACTTTTTCAAAACCCATGATATTACGAAGAGCTTCGTATTGAATTTCTTCCGGTAATGATGTTGAAAACCCATTCACATAAATCTCAACCGTATTCCATCCTTCCGGTTCAATGAAAAGTTGATGTCTTTCTCTTTCAGCAAAGCGATTGATTTTGTCTTCAATACTCGGACAATACCTGGGCCCCACCCCATCAATTCGCCCGGCAAACATTGGGCTTCTGCTAAACCCGGTTTTTAACACATCATGAACTGTTTGATTGGTATAAGTTATCCAGCAACTTCTTTGTTGTTTTGGTTTTTCTGTTTCCAAAAAAGAAAAACCAACCACTTCGTCATCTCCTTTCTGTTCTTCCATTTTACTATAATCAAGGCTTCGGCCATCGATCCTCGGCGGTGTTCCGGTTTTCAGCCGATCGCTTTCAAAACCAAGAGAAACTAATTGTTCCGTGATGCCCGTAGCAGCTTTTTCTGCCATTCTTCCTCCGCCAAAATTCTTTTCCCCAATATGAACGATTCCATTCAAAAAAGTACCGTTAGTAAGCACCACGGATTTTGCTTTTATCTGATGTCCTAAACCGGTTATGACTCCGGTGCATTTCCCATCTTTTACCAAAAGCGCTTTTACCATATCTTGGTAAAAATCAAGATTTGGTGTTTGCTCGAGCATCTCCCGCCACTTAATGGAAAAAAGCATTCGGTCGTTTTGTGCTCTGGGGCTCCACATGGCTGGACCCTTACTCCTGTTCAACATTCTGAATTGAATGGTGGACAAATCGGTCACAATTCCTGAATAACCACCCATTGCATCAATTTCCCGTACTATCTGACCTTTTGCAATCCCGCCCATTGCTGGATTGCAGCTCATTTGGGCAATAGTTTGCATATTCATGGTTATCAACAAGGTACGTGAGCCAAGATTAGCAGCTGAGGCAGCAGCTTCGCAACCAGCATGCCCGGCACCAACTACTATAATATCGTATTCTTGAAACATTTGGACCGGCAAAGGTACACATGGAAAAGGAAAATTCCCCGTACCCTATTTTCACATGAAACGGATTGCATGAAAACTGTTCCACGTGAAAGAATATACCTATAATGACCTTGATTGATATTTATTGATAAAGAGGTCTTCCCTTTTCCGAATTTTCTTTTTTTCCGTTTTGGTTTTGTCATTATAACCGCACAAGTGCAGAACGCCATGAAAAATGACCCGGAGAAGCTCGGCTTTATATGGAACTCCTAATGCAAAGGAGTTTTCTCTGACCCGATCGATGCTGATATAGATTTCGGCTCGAATTGATTCGTTATCTGAAAGATTGAAAGTAATAATGTCGGTGTAGAAATCGTGTTTCAGATACGTTTGATTGATTTTCAACAAGGCTTTATCAGAGCAGAAGATGAAGTTGACAGAGTCTAATTTTTGACCTTCTTTTCTAAAAATAGACTCAATGTATTTTTTTAAAATGCTACGATTGGTCAAGTTGGCCTTTACTTCCTGAAAAAAGAAGCAAACTTTTGATTTTGGAGGCATAATTTCAAAATTCGTAAAGAAAAACAAACTTGCAAGAGTAATTTTGCACTAATAAAATGTAGATGATAATTAAATTGTCTGAATTGAAACCAGGGCAGGAAGGCATAATAAAAGAATTTAAAAGCAATGAGCTTTTTCTGAAATTAATGGAAATGGGATGTGTGCCTGGAGAAAAAATACTGTTGGAACAAATTGCCCCGCTGGGAGATCCAATATCGGTAAATGTAGCAGGCTACCATCTCAGCCTTCGCCTTAATGAGGCAGAGCATATTTTTGTTGACATAATCGATTGATTATAAACAAATTAAATGAAAGTAGGTTTATATTTTGGCTCTTTCAATCCAGTTCATATAGCTCATCTGATCATTGCAAATCACGTTTTGAACGAAACTGATATTGAAAAAATTTGGTTTGTAGTTTCTCCTCAAAACCCCTTTAAAGAAGAATCCAATTTATTGAATGAGTATCATCGGTTGCATTTGGTGCGTATTGCCACCGAAGACGATCCGCGGATAAAAGCTTCCGACATTGAATTCGCTTTGCCAAAGCCATCTTACACGACAGCTACATTAGCATACCTGGCAGATAAATACCCCGAACACGATTTTTGTATTATTATGGGAAGCGACAGTTTTCAAAATCTGTATAAATGGAAAAACTATGAAGTGATTGTAAAAAACTATCCCATCTGTGTTTACATAAGACCGGGATTCGAAACAAAAAATAACATAGGGGCTGATCTGCATGTTGTTGATGCGCCGCTGCTTCAATTATCGTCTACACAACTACGTGAGTATATTAAAAAAGGAAAATCTGTTCGGTATATGATTCCTGATAAGGTTCTTGAAGAGATCGAAAAGGGAGGATACTATAAAAAATAACTCAGAAAAAATAGCCCAGTAACAAGCATGCAATAACAATAAAAGGAGCTGCGATCCGGGTGAAGTTTAGCAGCAGAAAGGTTCCCAGGATAGCAAGGACGCTTATCAAGCTGCTGAACGGTTTTACATCTGAAAATGAAATATCTTTCATCATATAAAATGTTGAGGCAATCATTATTCCTACAACAACGGCATTAATTCCTTCCAGTGAGCGGTAAACGGCAGCATATTTTTTCATGTTGTTCCAAATAGGAAAAAAGAATAATACTAATAATGCACTGGGGAGAAAAATAGCAATCACACCAATAAAACAACCCAATAGCTGCATCATATTTTTTTCCTGCTGAGAGCTCCCCATATCTCTTAATGCAAGTCCGCCCGTAAATGAGGCAATGGAGAAAACAGGACCGGGCATTGCCCGGACAATACCCATCCCCGTATACATATCATTTTCATCAATCTGAATAGCATTAGGATTTCTTACTTTTATTTTTTCTTCTTCCGGCCGCACACTCCATTGCTCATACATCATAGGAATCAGTACTTGTCCACCGCCAAATACAAGACTGCCCATCCTGTATGTATTTTCAAAAAGGTTGATAGGTTTCCTGTTCGGCCAGTCATCTTGTCTGGCCATTTCACTTAAAATAGCTGCAGCAATGAATATTATACCAAAAAGCCAGAAATTCCACCATTTTATTTTTCGCGGTTTTTGTTCGGTTTGCGGAATACGTTTCCGGCTAAAGTTGGTGGCAATACCGGCAGAGACGATCAGCGTGGGGATAACCCATGGTTGTCCGAATAGAAAATATGTTGCGATGGCACCTATGAGCATAATTATCCAGGTAATGGTATTTTTTATAGCAAGAGGAAAAGCTGTGAACGCGGCATATGCCAGGAACCCCACAGCCATCGGCGGAATGAATTTGAAAATGTCAGTACCCAATTGCCGCTGATCAATGTATCCCAGTAAAAAAGACAAAGCACCCATCATAATAGAAGCAGGCAGTATCCAGATTATCAATGTTAGCACAGCTAAAATAACCCCGCCTCTTTTATAGCCAATCAGTGTAAGCGTTTGTGTCGAAGAAGCCCCGGGAAGTAATTGACAAAAAGCGTTGTATTCCATCAACTCCTGCTCTGTAACATAGGGTCGTTGCCGGACAAATGTTTTTAGCATCATGGCAAAATGAGCCTGCGGTCCGCCAAAAGCGGTAATACTGTGCAGGAACACAGCCCTGAGAAAAGGAATATGACGAAGCAACATGGAGGTTAAATATAAATAAAATAAAGAAAGGGGAGAATGATTGCGGCCCAATCAGCATTTACTGTAAATTCAACTAAAATAAGTACGATGAAAAATCTTTTGTTATCCGGCTTAGTTATGCTGTCCATACAGGTCTTTGCTCAAAAAGATATCGCAAAGCTGAAAGAAAAAGCATCAGTTGAGGCAGACAAAATAGAAGCAAAATGTATTGCATGGCGAAGAGATATTCATGAACACCCTGAATTAGGTAACCGGGAAACCCGGACGGCAAAAATTATTGCTGATCATTTGAGAAAACTTGGGCTGGAAGTAAAAGAAGGAGTTGCGAAAACCGGGGTGGTAGGAATTTTAAAAGGAACCCAACCAGGACCCTGTATAGCGCTGCGGTCGGATATAGATGCTTTACCAATAATAGAAAGAGTCAAACTTCCCTTTGCTTCCAGGCAAAAAGCAACTTATAACGGACAGGAGGTGGGAGTAATGCATGCATGCGGACACGATGCCCATGTGGCGATGCTGATGAGTGTGGCAGAAATTCTTTCCGGAATGAAAAATGAAATTAAAGGAACCATAAAATTTATTTTTCAACCGGCAGAAGAAGGTCCCCCGGAAGGCGAAGCCGGCGGAGCGGACCTAATGGTAAAAGAAGGAGTGATGGAGAATCCAAAAGTGGATGTGATATTTGGTTTGCACATTGAATCGGATGTGGAAGTTGGAACAATACAATATAAACCAGGAGCCTTTATGGCTTCGTCTGACTGGTTTCATATCGTTGTGAAAGGGAAAGGCAGCCATGGCTCACAACCCTGGAGAGGAATTGATCCCATACAAATCTCAGCACAGATCATTGAGGGGCTGCAAACTATTGTAAGCCGGCAAATGGAATTAACGAAAGCGCCGGTAGTAATAACCGTTGGTAAAATCAATGGCGGGGTCAGAAGCAATATCATCCCCGAGGAATGTGTGATGGATGGAACCATTCGAACACTTGATAAAGACATGCAGAAAGAAGTACACGAAAGAATAAAACTAACGGTTAAAAAAATCGCAGAAGCATCTGGCGCCACGGCCGATGTTACTATTGATACAAAAACATTGGTCACTTATAATACGCCGGAGCTTGTAAAAAAAATGATCCCGTCGCTGGAATCAGCAGCAGGAGCGAATCATGTAGAAGAAACCGAATGGAAAACGGGCGCCGAAGATTTTTCTTATTATGGTACCAAAGCCCCCGCATTCTTTTTTTACCTCGGAGGAATGCCAAAAGGAAACGATCCGAAAAAAGCGCCACCGCATCACACGGCCGACTTTTTTATTGATGAAAGCGGAATGAAAACGGGGATCAAAGCCTTTTGTGACCTGGTGTTTGATTACATGAATATGAAATGATCTGCATGAAAAAGATCTCTCTTATATTTCTTTTGTCTCTTATTATCATTGCTGCAGCAGCACAAAAAACAGATAAAAGGCTTCAGGCAAAGTTGCAGGAGTCCATCATTGGTTTTAATGGTGACATAGGCGTTTATGTAAAGAATTTAAGGACCGGCAAAACAGTTTCCATTAATGCAGACACGATTTTCCCCACAGCCAGTATTGTAAAAGTGTCGATCCTGCTGGGTATTATGGATAAAATAAGAACAGGCGAGTTGAATTATGATTCTTCAATGGTTTACAAAGATTCATTACTATATGAAGGATCTGATATTCTTGGCTCATTTAAAAGCGGGGAAAAAATAGCCTTGAAAAAATTGATCATGCTCATGCTGACCACCAGCGATAATACGGCCAGCCTCTGGCTTCAAAGTCTTGCGGGGAAAGGAACAAGGATCAATGAAATATTGGATAGCCTTGGTTTAATAAATACAAGAGTTAATTCCAGGACTCCCGGAAGAGAAAGTAACCGGACACAATATGGCTGGGGTCAAACAACACCCAAAGAAATGGGGACCATCTTTGAAAAAATATACAGGAATGAAATTTTTTCCCCTGCGGAATGTGAAAGAATGATGCGTTGCCTTGGCCGGAACTATTGGGATGAGAACGAAGCCATTTCACAAATACCCCCGACCATTGAAGTTTTCAGCAAGAACGGATGTGTAAATGCATCAAGAAGCGAAGTGCTGCTGGTGAACGGCCCTAATAATCCTTATGTATTTTGCATTTTTACAAAAAATAATAAAGACCAGCGATGGATACATGAAAACGAAGCATGGACAATGGCAAGAAGGATTTCTTTATTGCTCTGGAATTATTTTGAACCCAAAAGTAATTGGGAACCCACAAAGAAGTAGGGTCATTTAAAAAGTTGGTACACCAGCAAACTCATTAAATAAGCCAGCCCGGTCATATAGATCAACTGGATGATCGGCCATTTCCACCCCCTTGTTTCTCTTTTTACCACTGCCAGTGTACTCATACATTGCATAGCAAATACATAGAATATCATCAACGATAAACCTGAAGCTAAATTAAAGACCGGTTTACCATCGGGTCGCACAGCCGCTTTCATCTTTTCTTTTAGTAGCAAACTTCCTCTCTTATCATCATCACCAACACTGTATAGAGTAGCCATGGTGCCAACAAATACTTCTCTTGCTGCAAAAGATGTAATAAGGGCGATACCGATTTTCCAATCATAGCCGAGAGGAGTAATGGCAGGTTCAATTGATTTTCCCAAAATACCGGCGTAAGAATTTTCCAGCTTCGCAGTTTGATATTCTTGACCTAATTGCACCACATTGGCGCCGGGTTGAGATTTTTGTTGTTCATATCGTTGAGAGATCTGCTGCATTCTATTCCCGGGTCCAAACGAACAAAGAGCCCATAGCACAAGACTAATGATCATAATTACTTTACCGGCATCAAAAACAAAAATTCTTGCCTTACTGATCATCGCCGGCAACACATTGCCCCACCTGGGTGAACGGTAAGTCGGTAATTCAAGAATAAAAAAACTTTTTTCGTTTATCTTAATAAACCATTTGGCCACATATGAAACGATCAATGCCATTATTAATCCCAATAAATACAAGCCCATCATCACCAGGCCCTGCACACCAAGAAACCCCAGCAAAAATGTTTTCGGTATAACAAGACTAATTAAAATAGTATATACGGGCAGTCTTGCCGAGCAACTCATCAGCGGGGTGATAAGGATCGTCAGCAACCTCTCTTTCCGGTTCTCAATATTTCTTGCACTCATGATAGCGGGCACCGCACAGGCAAACCCGCTGATCATCGGCATCACACTTTTACCGTTAAGGCCAACACTTCTCATCAGCCGGTCGGATAAAAAACTGATACGGGCCATATAACCCGAATCTTCCAGCAATGTGATCAATCCGAATAAGATCATGATCTGAGGCACAAACATCAGGATACCGCTTAACCCCGCCAACAAACCATTTATTAACAGATCGGTCCACCGGTTATCGGGCAATGAAACAGAAAGGAATTGACTTAGTTTGGCAAAACCTAATTCGATCCAGTCCATCGGGTACTGCGCCATCCAGAATACACTTTGAAACAAAAGGAATAATACCGCTAACAGAATTAAATAACCCCAGCGCCGGTGCAACAAAACATTATCCAACTTTTCCGTAAATAAAGATTTCTGCAAAGGGTCGGGCTCTGATACCGATTGCTGCATGATATGCCTGATGCGGCCATATCGCTGCAGAATTTCTTCTGCCTGTGTTTTGGTTGGATTGAAATTATTTTTTTGTTCTATGCTTTCAATAGTTTGCTGCATGGTCTCATCCAGGTCAAATGATTCATGGTTGATGAGATAATGAATAGCCGTGTAATCGCTTAATTCAGGAAACTGTTGTTTAACATCGTTAACCGAAGATTCGGCCAGCGCTTTATTATCAATAAAATCCCTGACCGGGATCTTGTAAGATTGCTGGGCAGTTAATGAAATTGCTTTTTTTAATTCAGCAATACCTTTGTTTTTTCTTGGATTAACAGCAACGACAGGAACACCCAATTCTCTTTCCAATGCTGCGATATCGATCTTTATCCCTTTTTTCCTCGCCAGGTCCATCATGGTAAGTGCAACTACCACCGGCACTTTCAGATCAATGATCTGGGTGCAGAAAAGAAGATTGCGTTTCAGACTGCTGGCGTCAGCAACGGCCACCACCACATCGGCACTTAAAGAAGCATCCTGTTTCAACAGCACTTTATAACTCACCCATTCATCCTGCCTGCGGGGATAAAGACTGTAAGTGCCGGGAAGGTCGATCACTTCAGAAGCGATCTTCCCGGACAAAAATGTGGTTCCGGTTTTTTTATCAACAGTAACTCCGGGAAAATTACCCACTTTTTGATTCAGCCCGGTCAGGCAGTTAAAAAGAGAACTTTTTCCGCTGTTGGGATTCCCCACCAATGCAATATGGAGCTTGTCAGATTTCACCTTTATCCAGAGTCTGCAAATGTAAAATGGCCATGACAAACCTCCTTACGAATTGCGATTTTTAAGCAACTGTATCGGGAGAAGTTTTGGTAACCAGCGTCCCGTTCTTTGGGCATCGTCCCTTGCCTTCGACTCTTCCAGTGGAAGAGTCGCTCCTTTCATCTTTCTGTTCATTGCTCAGCAATAGTGTCGCTTCCGATAGTTATCGGAATTACCCAGAGCGAAGCGAAGGTCACTCACTTCATCGTTCGGTTCATTGGTCATCAACGCCTCACCCCAACATGATTTATTAATGGCAGAGACTCCGCACCCCCTCTCCGGCCGGAGAGGGGAATCGGAGTTTACAAAAATCAGAGGCATCGTGGGGTGAGGCCGCATAAATTTTTACAATAAATAACTTCTCAACTGTCATCACTCCGATAACTTTGCCCAACAACAACAAATTATGTATCCTTCCTTTTCAAAACTCCTTTTAATTACATTTCTGCTGGCTGCTTGTTCCGGGCCAAAGAATATCAGCAAGACCGATACACAAACGGCCAATAATCTTAAAGCTCATATCCAATACCTCGCTGATGATAAGCTGGAAGGAAGACGAACCGGAACCCATGGTGAAGAACTGGCCATGCAATATATCATCAGCCAGTTCAAAGAGATCGGGCTGACGCCAAAAGGAACAGAATACTATCCGCAGAGTTTTATTGTAAACGATGGCAAACAAATAAATGATGTCTCTGAATTAATAATAAACGGAGATAAACTTGAAACTAAAAAAGATTATTTCCCATTTCCCTTTTGTCCCGATCAGAAAATAGAAGCCTTGCCATCCGTTGCCCTGCAGGAAGTAGGCATGCCCTGGTTCTTTGATCTGAAAGAAACACTGGAGGCCAACAAGGACAATCCTCATTTTGACCTTGTTGATTATATCCATAACAATTTTAAAGGGATCAATGACAGGGGAGCTGTGGCTATGATCTTTTACAATTCTTCTGATATAGATGATAAACTGGCATTTGATCCAAAGGACAAATCAGAAAAATTAGCCATTCCTGCTGTCTATGTTTCAAAAGAAGCTGCAAAAAAATATTTCTCTGATAAATCGGCAACACTGAATATTAAACTGAGAACATTGATCAGCGAGAAGAACAGGCTTGGTCACAATGTGATCGGCTATATCGATAACGATGCCGAGACAACCGTGATCCTTGGCGCACACTATGATCACCTCGGTTATGGAGAAGATGGAAATTCAAGAAACACAAGTAAGGAACCGGCCATTCACAATGGCGCCGACGATAATGCAAGTGGAACAGCAGCCCTGATAGAACTGGCCAGGAAACTAAAGTCGTCTAACGCAACTAATAACAATTACCTCTTCATTGCTTTTTCAGGAGAAGAACTGGGATTGTTTGGTTCAAAATATTTTACCGAGCATCCAACGATCGACCTGAATACCGTAAACTACATGATCAATATGGATATGGTGGGAAGATTGAATGACAGTACAAAAGTATTGACCATTGGTGGCTATGGCACTTCACCGGAATGGTCAGCTGTTATCAGCAAAGATTATTTTGATCCTCCGAACAATGCAAAGAAAACGGCTCCATCATTAACGATCAAATTTGACAGTAGCGGCACCGGTCCCAGCGATCATACTTCTTTTTACAGAAAAGATATTCCTGTCCTGTTTTATTTTACCGGTCTGCATACTGATTATCATAAACCGTCCGATGATGCGGATAAGATCAATTATTCCGGGGAGCAGGTTGTTGTTCAGCATGTTTATTCTGTAATAGAATCACTGAACGATAAACCAAAACTGGCTTTTACCAAAACAAGAGAAACTCAAACCACTACTTCTGCCAGGTTCAGCGTTTCACTGGGGATTATGCCGGATTATACATTTGCCGGTACGGGAGTAAGAGCGGATGGAGTAAGCGATGGAAAGCCGGCACAGAAAGCAGGACTGCAAACCGGAGATATTATTATCCAGTTGGGAGACAATAATATTTCTTCGCTCGAAAATTATATGCAGGCCCTGGGTAAATTCAAGAAAGGGGAGAAGACAAAAGTGAAATTTAAAAGAGGCAATGAGATCAAGGAAGCGGTGGTTGAATTTTAAATTGTAACTTGGACAAGAATTTCAGTTTATGTCAGACCGCAACCTCAAACTGGTCCTTGATACCGAAAAACTTACTGATGAATTTTTTTCCGATACCAGGCTGATCGGTATCATGGCTCCTGTCAAAGATTACCAGTTTTGCTGGAACCTCAACAGTACGATCGGTTTAAACTTCCGCATCAATAACGACCTGGAAATTCAGCTTACCAAAAAAAAGCGGAGCTATTTTTTTACGGTCTATGAATATTGTGAGCCCACCCGTTTCTTATCACATTATGTGTACAAGAACCAGTTTGACGGGGAATATCTATTACCGGAATTCAAACACCTTGACTTTTTATGGCTGATGAAAGGAGATGAGGTAAGCGATGAATCATTGCAGGAAACGATTCAAACCATCAAAACCATTAACAGCGTACAATTGGTATTAGAACTAACTAATGAAAAAATAAAAAACAAAGAACATTTGGTCTTTTAGAACAATTTCTAAATTTCCCAATTCCAAAATCTCAAAATATATACCATGTGGCAAGAAAAAGACAACAAACTGTATAAAAAATTTCAGTTCAAAAACTTCAGTGAAGCTTTTGCTTTTATGACGAGGGTGGCGTTAGAAGCCGAGAAAATGGATCATCATCCGTTGTGGACCAACGTGTGGAATACGGTAGAGATCTGGCTCAACACCCATGATGCAGGAGATATTGTTACAGACAAAGACCACAAGCTTGCCAAAAAAATTGATGCAATAACAGAACGCTGATATTTATGATTTTGATGATTGACGCAGATAATTGATCATAGACCATCTTAACCATCATGATGATCTGCGTTCCCCAAAACTACCACACTGCCCCTCGCATCCACCATATTAATGATTCGCCCAGCTGCATTTGGATTCAATGAAGAAACAGCAGTCAATAATTACTTTCAATCCAACCCCGCCATCAGTAAAGAGGCCCCGATAGCTACCGGGATACAACAAAGAGCCTTACTGGAATTTGATAACATGGTACAAACCCTGCGAAACCATGATATAGATGTGGTGGTGATCGAGGATACCAAAGAACCAGCCAAACCCGATGCTATTTTTCCCAACAACTGGCTCAGCACTTCTCCGGATGGTATTGTTACCGTTTTTCCCATGTATGCTCCCAGCCGCCGGCTGGAGAAAAGAGATGATATTATAAAAATACTGGCTGATCAATTTATCGTAAAAGATCTGCAGGACTGGAGTGAGTTTGAGGTGGAAGGAAGATTCCTGGAAGGAACCGGAAGTATGGTATTTGATCATGACAACAAGATGATCTATGCGGCCGTGTCGGAAAGGACAAATCTTTCTGTATTGGAAAAGTTTGCAGCCACTAATGGTTACCAGGCCATTGTTTTCCTGGCCACGGATAAAAACGGAATGCCGGTGTATCATACCAACGTAGCGATGACGCTTGGAGAAAATTTTGCCGTGCTTTGTGAAGAAGCTATTGATGAAGAATGGGAACTGATAGCTGTGCGGCAACTGCTGGAATCAACGGGTCACAGTATCATTGCGATCACAAGAGAACAGATGCATCGCTTTGCAGGTAATATGTTGCCGGTAAAAAATAAAAAAGGAGAAAAGATATTGGTCATGAGTAAGACCGCTTTTGATTCTTTGCGGAAAGAACAAAAACAAATGCTGGAAGCTTATGCAAAATTGTTGCCCATTGCTGTGCCAACGATTGAAGAAGTAGAAGGCGGCAGTGTTAGGTGTATGATGGCGGAGGTGTTTTTAGGGAGAAAATAATTCTTACATATCAAAAGTGAAGAAATAAGCCTTTTTTGTTTTTTCGTCAAACCACAAATACCAATAGGTTTCATGCTCTCCCTTTTTCCAATAAGGTTCTAATCGATTGATATGTGCGGTGTCCCACCAGGGAAAATCAGATGCAAAACTTAAACCTATAATATTTTCTTTAACCGTTTTCGTCAACCCAAGATTTGTAATGATCTTTTGAATTGTCGAATCATTGCACGTAAATGCGAACTGGTAGTCAGCATCAATACCGATCGCATCGTCATAGCAGTAAAGATTTTTTACATCTGCGGTTGCTTCTGTTTTAAGAAATTCTTTGAAACGCTTTTTATTTGACTTTGTATCAGGAACGTCTGAATTGAAGATCGGCATCACTTCATCAATGAGCTTATCCTTTTTCTCAATGATTTTCTTCTTTATTTTTTCGGCGCTATCCTCCGCCTTCTTTTTAGCATTGTTACAGGAACCAAATAGAAAGGTCAAAGAGAGGAGTGTCAATATGCAAATTCTTGTATTCAATGGTTTATTTAAGATCGATCTTTGAGTATTTTTCTACAAGCTCCCGGCAGTTTTGCAATCTTCCTAAACACCCGTTCAGGGTAAATATTTCGGGCACTTCTTCGTATATCCTTTCGATCCAGCAACTAATATCCGGCTCTTGCAAAAGAGTTGGATCTTTTTTCCTGTAAAATTCTATTGCCGTCAGCCTGCTGGCAGGGTTTATCGAGTATAATAAAACCCTTGCTTCATCCATTGTCAAACTATCCTTTAGTTGATTAAAGGCTTTACGATTGCGAAACATCGTAGGGGGATATCCACCACCCCAGCCATACTCCATGCCGGACCCCGGGGACATATATTCGAGCATTTTTTCCGACAACTTTATTTCATCCTTATTTACAAACTCTGTCAAAGGTTTCAGAATTTCATCTTCATGATATTTAAACGGTCTCATAACCACTTTCTCCACCTTCGTATTTCTATATTCATATACTACGGTATCAAATAATGTATAATCACGACCATACCAATTTAAATATTTTTCTTTCAGATCCCGCTGGTAAGGCAGTTCAGGTTGAATTGTATAGCTTACAATATTGTCATTGTAATAATATAAGCACGCATAGATATGTATATAACCACCTGTTAAAGCCAGGAAAGATTGTTTCCATCCAAAACCCAGGTTTTGTTTTGGAATATTTCCATTTATGGCAAAAGCGGCTTCGACCTCTCTGGGATTTTCCCTGTTAATGGATGTTAGAATGGCGATGATCTTCCTATCGCTTTCTTCCCAATCGGGATGACTTTGACCGAAAGAAGAATGAATGGTTAAAGCCGATATCGTTAGTAGTAGTATGAAATGCCTCATGTAATAGACGTTTCGGTTATTATTTCACCCAAACCACTTTTTCATTAGCTGTCAGCATTCTGCCTATCGCTATAACGGAAGAAATGCCATTTTCTTGTAACAAAGTTTTTACCTGTTCAAGATCTTTCTCATTTACACTTAGGAGCAGCCCGCCGTTCGTCTGCGGATCAGGCAGCAAAGTAAAAGCCTCCATCACGTTCACTCCCTTTTCAAATTTTACTTTATCGCTGTAACTGCTCCAATTACGGGTAGTGGCGTCCGGGAAAATTCGTTGAGCAATATATTCTTTCACTCCTGCTGCCACAGGTATTTTGTTGTAATAAATTTCTGCACTTAGTCCACTGCCTTCGGCCATTTCAATTAAATGTCCCAGTAAACCAAAACCGGTAACGTCTGTCATGGCGGTCACGCCTTTTATTTTACCAAGCTCCTCACCTATTTTATTCAGCGTTGTCATTTGTCCGATCATTATTGGCAAATGCTCTTCTTTCAACAAACCTCTTTTTTGTGCGGTAGATAAAATGCCAACGCCAAGTGGCTTGGTTAGGAATAAATGATCGCCTTCCTGCGCCGTATTATTCTTCTTTAAATATTCAATCGGAACAATACCGGTCACTGCCAAACCAAAGATAGGTTCCGGCGAATCAATACTATGTCCGCCTGCCAATGGTATACCAGCTTCAGCACAAATCGTTCTTCCGCCTTCAATTATTTTTTGTGCCAATTCAACCGGCAACTTTCCCACCGGCCAGCCGAGGATAGCGATCGCCATCAATGGTTTTCCGCCCATGGCATACACATCACTGATGGAATTGGCCGCAGCGATCCTTCCAAAATCAAAGGCATCATCAACGATCGGCATAAAGAAATCAGTGGTAGAGATCAACGCCATTCCATTTCCCAGGTCATATACTGCTGCATCATCCTTACTGTGATTGCCGACCAGTAATTTATTATTGTCGGGTAAAGCAATGCTGCTTTTCAGTATTTCATCTAAAACCTTTGGAGAAATTTTGCAGCCGCATCCTGCGCCGTGAGAGTATTGCGTCAATCGTACAAGATCTTGAGTCATGCTGCAAATCTCGGAATAGTTGGGGAGAATGTAACCGCAGAGATGCAGAGGCGCAGGGTTTTTGATCAGGAAGGTTAAAGACTCAGCGACTCCCCACCTCTGCGGTAAAATTTATTTTTTTCTCTTGAATACTATCCCGGAACTTTTCTGAAAATCAGAGCTGAAACGAAGATTATAAACATCATCCCCGTCATGTACTACCAGCAGGCCGGTGTTGGGAGGATACTTTCCTAAATTATCTGCAAACAAGACCAATGTAAAATCTTCATTATCCGGAGTTATGTAAATGGTTTTCTTAATAGCACTTGCTTTCAAACCTTGTCTTGACATAAGTACTTCTCCATTCATAAACACACTTACCGTATCGCCATCAATTTCTCCATTATCATAAAGAGACAACTCAAGACTGTCGGCTTTAAAGTTCACAACCTGTGTGAATTCTGATTTTCTTCCTTCAATAACAGCGGCTTTAGCTGTTACATCAGCAGCCGGCTTCTTAACTTCTGGTATTATTGGTTTGGCAACCGTTTCGGGTTCCTTTTTTTCAGGAACAGGATTGTTGATAGCAACACTCTTTGTATCCGTCTTCTTTACAATTGCATCAGGTTGTTTTGTTGGTGCTGATTGTGTTTTTACAACTGGCTTTTCCTGGCTCACTACTGTTTTAGCAATCGGCTGTGATTTTACCTGCCCGACCGGGATATCCGGGCGGGATTCTTTCTTTTCAGGAGCAGGATTGTTTACAACAGCAACCGTTTTTGTATCAGGGTTATTTACAATTGCAGAAGCTTGTTTTATAGACGATGGTTGATTTTTTACAATAGACTGTTCCTGTTTCTCTGCTGTTTTAGCAATGGGCTCTGATTTTATTTCATTTTTTTCTGTAACAGTACCAACAGATGTAGTTGTTTTCTCAGGTGCTACAATTAACTCCGGCTTTTTGGTTTCGGCAATTGTTTTTGTTACCTGCATGGGAATAACAGAAACAGAGGCCGAAGGAATATTCTTTATATCGGTTTTTGGCAGATCGGCAACCGGGTTTTTATCAGCACGCGGCTCTGCCTGCGACTCAACTTTTGCGATGTCATCAATTGTTTCATTAGCTAAAACGGGGACAGGACCGGGTTCTGCTTTTTGTAAATTTGGTTTAGCAGGAACAATTGCAATATCGTTGTTGATCACTAAAGGCTGAGGGCGATCATTGTATTCGGTTTTTATTTTTTCAGGATGAGCGACTTTAACAATGGGGGGACCTTCTTTTCTATCCTTATAAAAAGCGACATCGTTCGCCAGGTTCAGTTCTTCCAGGTGCGGAAAAAGTTTTGATGCATTCAGATCTTTTTCTTCCTGCAAACCAACTTTGCCGGTTACTGCATAATATTTCCGGGTTGCATTTGTTTTCCAGGTGCCATCCAAATACCAGGTACTGTCTGCCTCGTTGCGGCGAAAAATGCTGGTTACTTTTACACCCTTATCCAATTTTCCGCGAAAGTTATAAGAAATAATATCGTCGTCTGTTACTTCACACACATCACCATCAATGGTTCCTTTTACTCTTTTTACAATGTAATACAAAGTATCATTAACGATAAATTCGCTGCGGGAATAACCATATACTTTGCCCCGGTATTCCGTCAATGCGATTTCAAATGACTGATCTTTCCGGATAGTAGCGCTGTCATTGCTTAATGCTCCTGTCCACAGACCGGTAAGCGATTGGGCAAAAAAGAACAGCGGCGATAACAGGAATAACGCCGTAAGCTTAAGATGTTTGATATTGATGTTGGAACTGAAGAGCAAGAAGGCTGGTATTTTCAGGGGTTATGGATTTACATTCAACTGTATGTAATAACGAATTTATCCCTTCCCGATTGTGCAAAGACTTGAAATAAAGCTTATCGTAGTATTTCAGCAAAATGTCGAAACTTTCGGTGATTTTGCCCTCTTTTAGCAGCAAAATAGCTGTTTTTGCATTTAAATTGCCCAATTTTTGAGAGATCCGGCTAATGGCATCAATTAGTTTTTCCTGATCCAGGTTACCATATTCCTGCACAATATGTTTCAAGCGTTCTTCAAAAGGGATATCCAGGAAATAAACAGCAGATTGCCGCATGTTTTTCCAAAGCTCATTTGGGATGTTGACCAGGCCGATGCGCTGGCTTTCATCTTCGAGCCAGATACCAGAGGTCTGAGGTATGAGGTCAGAGTTCAGAGAGCCTCCGACTTCCGACTTCTGACTTCCTACATCGTTAAGGCTTGTAGCAAGAAGATTTTCAAACATCTCCTGTGTTGGCTGAGCCGGCATACCGATATTTCCAAAAGCAGAACCTTTATGATTAGCAAAACCTTCCAGGTCAATAACTCCCTCCCCCTTTTGTTGTAATGCTTTTAATAACCCTGTTTTCCCCGAGCCGGTATAACCACCAAGTATGTTGAAGTGGAAAGGAATTTTGAAAGTATCCAGGACATAATTTCTGAATTTTTTATAACCGCCAACAAGCGTATAAACTTTGAAACCATAAAGATCCAATAACCAGGCAACACCTGCGCTGCGCATGCCGCCGCGCCAGCAGTAAAGCAATAGGCAATTGGCAATGGGCAAAGAGCTTTCGGTATTAGAAGGATTGTTTATTGCCTGTTGTCTATTGCCAATTATTTCTTCAGCTTTTTCAACCATAAGCTTCATCTTCGGCCCAAAGAAATCTAATCCAACCTTAATAGCTTGTTCACGGCTTTGTTGTTTATAAGTAGTGCCGACAACTTTTCTTTCTTCATCAGTAAACAATGGCAAACTATACGCATTCGGAATATGTGCATGTTTATATTCTACCGGGCTGCGAACGTCAATGACGGGATATTGCTTTGCCAGTTCAAGAAATTGTTCAATATGTACTTTCTCGATCGCCATAAAGCAATTTGAAAATTAATGAATTTGAGGATTTGAAAATAATCTTTGATCTGGCGAACAATAAATAATAAAGCCACTCCGATAAAGGGTGGCCCTGTATTCATTTTCAAATTATGACATCGTCACATTTTCAAATCCGCTTTACCGGTTCATACTCGCCAGAAACTCTTCATTGTTTTTCGTTCCCTTCATCCGGTTCTGCAATTCTCTCATAGCCTCTTCGGTATTCATATCGGTAAGATAAACACGGAGCAGGTTCATTCTTTGCAACACATCTTTGTCCAGCAGCAGATCATCACGACGGGTGGAAGATGCCACCAGGTCAATAGCAGGATAGATACGCCTGTTGGAAAGTTTCCTGTCAAGCTGCAATTCCATATTACCTGTTCCCTTGAATTCTTCAAAGATCACCTCGTCCATTTTACTTCCTGTATCAACTAATGCCGTTGCGATAATAGTTAATGAACCGCCATTCTCAATTTTACGGGCCGCACCAAAAAATTGTTTTGGTTTTTGCATCGCATTCGCTTCCACACCACCGGATAATACTTTACCTGATGCAGGAGCCACTGTGTTATGCGCCCTTGCCAAACGGGTAATGGAGTCAAGCAATATCACAACATCATGCCCACATTCTACTAATCGTTTTGCTTTTTGCAGAGCGATCGTTGAAACCTTCACATGTTTTTCAGCTGGTTCATCAAACGTAGAAGCAATGACCTCACCCTTGATGCTTCTTTCCATATCGGTCACCTCTTCCGGACGTTCATCAACAAGAACTACCATCAGGTAACATTCCGGATGATTGGCTGCAATGGCATTGGCCACCGCTTTCAATAACATCGTCTTACCGGTTTTTGGTTGCGCCACGATCAATCCACGCTGGCCCTTACCTATCGGTGTGAACAGGTCCATGATCCGTGTTGAATAATCGCTGGCAGTCGTGAAAAGGTTTAATTTTTCGTATGGGAACAGTGGCGTTAAATAATCAAATGGAACCCTGTCACGAACTTCCTCGGGACTTTTGCCATTGATCGTATCCACTTTTAATAAAGCAAAATATTTTTCTCCTTCTTTCGGCGGACGAACAGCGCCATGTACCGTATCACCAGTCTTTAATCCGAATAATTTGATCTGCGAAGGAGATACATATACATCATCGGGAGAAGATAAATAGTTGTAATCAGATGAACGGAGGAAACCATAACCATCGGGCATCATTTCCAATACACCTTCACTTAATATTACACCGTCAAATTCAACATTGAACTGTTGTTCACGGCGGGGAGGGTAAAATTTATTTTGACCAACACCGGCAGGATTTTCGGCTGATTGCTGGTTACCTTCATTAAGGATCGCCTGGGCCAACCGGCTCTCTTCAGATTTATTATCTTCCTGCGTTTCGGTTGGTTGTGTTTCTACAGCAACTTCTGATGCGACTTCTTTTTCATCCGGCTTTTTGCGGGTCTTTTTAATAGGGAGTTTTTCTTCTTTTTTCGGGGGCATATTGGGTTTTTTAATGATTGTTTTTTCCTCACCACCACTTTCTACAACCGCTTCTTCGCTGCTGATACCGGTAGTGGTTTTAATGATCCGCTTGCGTTTGCCGTCATCGCTGGGTTTAGCGCCTTTCGACCCGGCAATGGCCTGGCTGTCGAGGATCTTATAGACCAGTTCCTGCTTGCCAAGTTTTTTTGTGTTCGGTATTTTTAACTGCTCGGCAATATCCAGCAGTTCGGGAACGAGCATGTCGTTCAGTTGTAGAATATCATACATATAAACATCTTGAGGTTAGTCACAACTCGCAGTACCAATCTTAAAACTGAAAATTTTGGGTTTATGTTGAGTGAAATCGGCGGGTAAACGGGAATCACATCTTTGGGAGAACTATACTTATCAGCCTCTTTCCAATGCAATGATACGGCTAATTTCTGAAAATCAAAAATTTCTGGCCAAATCCTGTCTGACGTCTCGAAGAGCGTCTGACAGGATTTGCAGGCCTACATTCATCCTCCGGTTCCCTGATGAATCTTACCTTTGGCGCTCTTAAATTTCAAAATGTTCAACAAAAGGATAAAAATAAAAGAACTGCTGGCACAGGAACCAACCGGGCAACAGGTAACCGTAATGGGATGGGTGCGAACATTTCGCAACAACCAGTTTATAGCTTTGAATGACGGCAGCACCAATAATAACCTGCAGATCGTAGTAGAGTTGGGCAAGTTTGATGATGAGCTGCTGAAAAGAATAACCACTTCGGCTTCGTTGAAAGTTACAGGTATTGCTGAGCCATCATTGGGCAAGGGACAAAAGATGGATATAAAAGCAGCAACGATAGAAATTTTGGGAGACAGCGATGCTGAAAAATATCCTTTACAACTAAAGAACAGGCCGAGCCTGGAATTTTTACGGGAAAAAGCTCACCTGCGTTTTCGTACCAACACATTTGGTTCGGTATTCCGTGTCCGTCATGCACTGGCATTTGCTATTCATAAATTTTATAATGATAAAGGGTTTGTTTACATGCACACGCCGATTATTACAGGCAGTGATGCAGAAGGCGCTGGTGAATTGTTTAAAGTAACAACACTTCCATTTGACAATACGCCCCGTAATGAAAATGGCGCTGTGAATTTCAAAGAAGATTTTTTTGGCCGTGCCACCAACCTGACTGTCAGCGGGCAACTGGAAGGAGAATTAGCTGCCACCGCTTTTGGGGACATCTATACATTTGGTCCTACATTTCGTGCAGAGAACAGTAATACAACAAGACATATTGCTGAATTCTGGATGATAGAACCCGAAATGGCTTTCTATGACCTGGAAGATAATATGAACCTTGCCGAAGAATTCATTAAGTATCTTATTAAATATGCTTTGGATAACAATCGGGAAGACCTGGAATTCCTGGCACAACGATTAGCAGAAGAAGAAAAACAATTACCACAGGATAAGAGAAGTGAAATGGGTCTCATCGAAAAACTGGAATTTGTACTGAATAATAGTTTTGAACGCCTCACCTATACTGATGCCATTGATATTTTAAAAGAAAGCAACCATAACAAGAAAAAGAAGTTTCAATACGAGATCACGGGCTGGGGCATGGACCTGCAAAGTGAACATGAGAGATATTTAGTGGAAAAACATTTTAAAAAACCTGTTATCCTTTCCAATTATCCCAAAGAGATCAAAGCATTTTACATGCGGCAGAATGATGATGGGAAAACAGTTGCTGCTATGGACATCCTTGCTCCGGGCATTGGAGAAATAGTCGGCGGCTCTCAAAGAGAAGAACGGTTGGATAAGCTGGAGCAAAGGATGAAGGAAATGCATGTTCCCGCTGAAGAACTTTGGTGGTACCTGGATACAAGACGTTTCGGCACCGTACCACATGCGGGCTTCGGTCTTGGTTTTGAAAGAATGATCCAGTTTGTAACCGGCATGACAAATATCCGGGATGTGATCGCTTTTCCAAGAACACCGGGAAGCGCAGAGTTTTAATAAATCCTGTTGGAATACAACAGACTTGCAAAAGATGAAATACTTCCTTTTTCTCTTACTGGTCTTCAGCACCCTTGCCGTAAAAAGTCAAACAGCGTCAGAAGTACTCGATAGTGTCGCTTATTATTACAAGGAAAAAAAATATGAACAGGTAATTCCCTTTGCTGAAAAAGCTTTGATAATAGTAAAGGAAAAGTATGGCGCTGAAAGTGCCATGTATACAAAATATCTCCGGTTCCTTTCCGGGACCTACATGCTTACCCGGGAATTCCAAAAAGCAGAAGAACGGTTGATTGAGATGAACAGGATCAACAAAAAGATCGCAGGAGAAAACAGCAAAGAATATATTGATGGGATCAGCGTCCTGGCGATCGTTTACAATACAATGGGAGAAGATGATAAAGCCGTTCCCCTGCTTGCCGAAGCAAGGGAGTATTATAAAAGAACAGCAGGAGAATCAGACCCGGAATATGCATCTGCCTCCAACAAGCTTGCAAAAGTTTATGAAAGTCTTGGCCAGTATGAAAAAGCGGTTCCCATTTTTATACGATCCATGGAGATACTGGAAAAAACAAAAGGCGTGAACGATCCCGCTTATACTACCAGTATGAATAACCTCGGTATCGTTTATAAAAACATGGGCCATCCTGAAAAAGCCGAACCCCTGATGTTGAAGGCAATGGAACTAAGGAAAAAAGCAAGTGGGGAAGAAAGCGATGACTATGCCAACAGCCTGAATAACCTGGCTGTATTGTATTCTGATTTAGGTCAACACGAAAAAGCAGAAAGCTATTACAAAAGAGCCGCTGAAATTTTCAAAAAAACGAAAGGACCCGGCAGCCCGGAGTATATAACGTGCCTTACTAATCTTGGTTCAGAATATGACATGCTGGTTGAATATGAAAAAGCGGAAGCAACATTACTTGTTGCCATGAGCATAGCAGAAAAAGAGTATGATGAGAACTGGCCACAGCGGATCAGCATTACAAAAACGCTCGGGCAGCTTTACCTGGCCATGGAACAGTACAGTAAAGCTGAGCCATTGCTGTTAAAGGTTGCTGCCATTGAGGAAAAGAAAAACAAAACAGGAGAAGCATACGCTGCAGCTTTAAATGACATTGCTTATTTATACAGCCATACGAACAGGATCACAGAAGCAGAGAGAACATATATCAGATCCGCAGAGCTTACAAAAGCGACAGCAGGCAGCCTTCATAATTCTTATGCAGCAACGATCAACAACCTCGCTGTTTTATACCAAAGAGCCGGTCGCTACAGCGAAGCCATATCGCTTTTATCTGAAGTAAATAAAATAAAAGAATTCAACCTGCTGAACATGTTTGCCGTCCTGTCCGAAGAAGAAAAGGCGAATTATCTCACATCAAATATTTTTTTACAGGAGAGTAACCTCAGCTTGTTATATAATTATCCGGCCGCCCCGGCATCTTTTTACCGGGAGAACTATAATATACAACTACTGGTAAAATCCCTGTTACTGACCGACAGCAAAAACGTACTGGAAGCTATTCGGTCAAGCAAAGACACCGTAATTGAAAACAAGCTGGCTCAATGGCAGGCGAATAAAAAGGTTTTGGCCAAAGAATATTCATTACCCGATGTAAAACGTCGGACAAGCCTGAAACAATTAGAAGAGAAGACGGAGAACCTCGAAAAAGAACTGGTCCGGCTTTCTTCTTCTTTCCGAAATATGAGATCAGGGATCGGGGTAAAAATGGAAGATGTTCAAAAGAAACTTGATACAGGTGAAGCGGCCATAGAATTCGTTAGCTTCCGATTATTTACTAAAGATGTAACCGATAGTATTATTTACGCCGCGTTTATCCTGAAAAAAAATGATAGCATTCCTGCTTTTGTCCCTTTGTTTGAAGAAAAGCAATTGCTAAAACTAACCGGTAAAGCCGCCGGCACATCGGAAGTTTTTGTAAAAACATTTTATCCCGGTACAACAAAAGCAGTTAATGATACAACAACTTTGTCCGGCAAATTATATTACCTCATCTGGCAGCCACTTGAGTCATATCTTAAGGGTATAAAAAAAATATCCTATTCACCGGCGGGGAAATTATACAATATCGCTTTCCAGGCGCTGGCAACAGACAGTGTATCTATCTTAATGGATCGTTACCAGCTTCGTCAATATACCAGCACAAGACAATTGCTTTTCAGGGATCCTGCCGGCACAAATAAAAAGCCCAGCAGCATTTCTTTGTTTGGTGATGCTGTTTTTTCCATGGATAGCATTCAGCTTGCCCGGCAAAAAAAAGGAATGCAGCCTAAGGAAAATTTTTCAACCAGCATTTATACACCGGGCAACAGCGAGATGAATACCGGCGAATGGCCCCGGCTTTCGGGAACAGGAGAGGAAATAAAGAACATTAAAAAATTATTCGACAATAACAAGATCCCCTCCCGTGTATATACAGGACTCGCTGCTTCGGAAGAAAACCTGAAGGATATGGGTGAAAGATCACCGCAGTCAATATTTGTTGCTACACATGGTTTTTTTCTTCGTGAAAAAAATAACAAAAACAATACGGCGATCCCGGGGAGAAATGCATTTGTCACGGCTGTCAATCCTTTATTGAGAAGCGGTTTGATACTCTCGGGAGGTAATTATGCATGGAGCGGCAAACTACCAATAGAAGGAATGGAAGATGGCATAGTAACAGCTTACGAAATATCACAACTGAACTTAAGCAATACAGAACTGGTTGTGCTCAGCGCCTGCGAAACAGGATTGGGTGATGTAAAAGGCACGGAGGGCGTATTTGGATTGCAACGTGCTTTTAAGATAGCGGGTGTAAAAAAAATGATCGTCAGTTTATGGAAAGTTCCTGATAAAGAAACCTCAGAATTGATGACCGCTTTTTATAGTTATTGGCTCAAAGGAAAAACGATCGATGCCGCCTTTGCAAAGGCGCAGGCCGATATGCGAAAAAAATATTCACCCTATTACTGGGCGGCCTTTGTATTGGTTGAATAAAGAAGAACGAAAAATATTTATTCATGTACACACATTACCGGAATGTGTGACTGAAAGACAAGCTGTTTCGTTGAACTTGTTTTAAATAACCCTTCCAGCAATTTATGTTTCTTTGGAATTGAAATGACCAGGTCAAGGTTATTTGTTTCTGCAAACTCGTTGATGCCATCTTCAATGTCTTTATGTTCGATAAAATGGTATTCGGGTTTTGCATCTTCCAGCATGGTATGCAGCAGCAACGATTCTTCTTTTGATTCGGGATCAAAACGCTGGTTGTGATAATCAACGTTTAGTACATGCAACTCGGCATTGAATTCTTTGGCAAATTCCTTAATGGATTGGGCGGGAGTTGCTTTCACTACATCCCGGAAATCGCAGGCAAAACCAATTTTCTTAATACCCGTTCCAAATGTTTTACCCGGGGGAACACAAATGACCGGCGATGTTAAATGACGGATGACTGAAAGTGTATTGCTTCCGAAAAGAACTTTTTCAATACCTGAACTCCCTTTGGTTCCCATTACGATCGCAAAAGGATTAACCTTGTTGCTGATATCCTGCAACTCGTCTGTTAAATTACCCAGACGGGCATCTGTATAAACTTTCAGCGCACCGGAAGTGATATGTTCTACTTCTTTTTTAAGTTCGTCCAGCTTGCCCTCAGCGCTTTTTTGCAATTCTTCCACCGATACCAGCATAAGCGGTACCTCTGAATAGCTTACCGGGATATTATATACATGGAGGAGCAAAAGACTTGCATGAATGGTTTTTGCCATCTCAATACCATAATGAAGGGCATTGGTGGCAACAGGAGAAAAATCGGTTGGAATGATTATCGTTTTCATAACTAAAATATTATACATAAAAGTAAAAACAACGACCCCCGGAAACCATGACAATCATCATGCCGGACAGTGATTTTATTGTGGAAACGGGCGCCATCTGTATCTAAATGAAAAGATTATATGAGCAATATAAATATTGCGATAAATGACCCTTCGACTTCGCCCAGGAGCAAAGCCGGGGTACGGCGTATGAAAAAGCATAACCTGAAAATTGACATGACCCCGATGGTTGATCTTGGGTTTTTACTGATCAGTTTTTTTGTTATCACAACAGAACTAAGCCGGCCCAAAGCGATGAACCTTATTATGCCGTATGACGGACCGTCGACTCCTTCAGCAGCGTCTAAGACAATTACCTTTTTAACCGGGGCAGACAATAAACTATTTTATTATTATGGAGAAGAAAAAGAGGCCGGTATAAAGAATCCGGTGGTTCAAATTTCATGGGACGAAAAGAACGGGGTCGGAAAAATAATTGGGGAAAAACAACTACAACTTGACAGTGTCAAAGGAGGAAGAAATGAAATGGTGGTTATCATCAAACCTGGAAAAGAAACAACTTACAAAAATGTAGTTGACATACTTGATGAAATGACCATTCACGCAGTCACCCGGTATGCAGTGGTAAAGCCCCGGGATAAAGAGACCCTATATCTTGAAAGAAACAAGTAATTATTTTTCCTGGTAAGCTTTTATCCGTTGCCTGATATTTTCCCGGACATTCAGGTAGAATAAATTAATATCAGCGACATGGTAGTTCCTGATCAGGAATACAAAGCTCCAGGGAAACTTTGGTTTTTTTACATACAACAACCCATTGCTGATCTGCGCATCGGAGGTCTGGTAATATATTTTGTTGAACCTGGTCAGCACACTTCCTTTATTCAATTTCTTAGAAGCATATTCATTCGTAGTGACCCAGTTAAGCGGGTTGGTAGCATAGGAGTTGCCCTTTTCTTTTTTTAGATAAGAAGGAAGAAAACCTTTACGGAGTGTCCGCCAGCTGCAGATGCAGCCGGTCTGCAATGAATCAGCGCACATTTTCAGGGAAGTGAAGTATTCTTTTGGAACCGGCCAGCCAATTATATAAGCTGCGATCAATTTGTTTTGAAGTGGTTTGTCTTCAAAGAATTCTTTTAATAAACGTTCCCCCAGCAAACTTCCCTGGCTATGTGAAGCGATAATGACCGGTCTTCCATGGTTCCAGTTTTTTAAATAATAGATAAATGCATTTTTCAGATCTTCATAGGCAAGGTCAAAAGCTTTGTCTTTTTTTTCCTGGTCCTTCGAAAAAAAATTGGTGATATGTGCCTGCCTGTATCTTGGCGCAAATACCCGGCATTGCTGGTTGAAAACACTTGCCTGGAATAAAATGGTTGAATAATCTGTTTTGGCATTGAGATAATCATCATCAACATCAGCATTCTTGTGTTTTAGTTTTCGAATCGAGGTTAATGTAGTAGGATGCAGGAAGAAAACATCAGCAACGGAATCCCGTATTTCATTTCTTAATGGCGCAGGCACACTATCCGAGGGGTCTTTTTTCCAGGGATGTGCAGCCCAATAATCCAGGTTGCTGTAGTCGGGTTTGCTATCCGGGCTTTTAAATTGGTAATGGCCTCTGAGGGCTTGGTATTTATTGGAACAAGAGGAAAGACATGCCATTATTATCGCCAATAAGACCAGTTTCTTCATATGGCAAATTAATCGAAAACAGCCCGAACTGGTTCATTTATCCAGCTATTTCACCATTTATAAAAACCGGGTAAGCCGGTTTAAAAAATTTCTATTTTTTATTTTAATCAAGCCCAGACTGTGTTTCAGGCCTTATGGACTCTCATTTCAGGAAAATATTTTTAAAAACACAGTACTTTGTGTTGCATAGTACCAAATATCACCCTATCTTTGTGCCATACCAGATAAAATGAAGAGATATGAATATTGAAAACACACAAAGTCAGATGCGGAAAGGGATACTGGAATTCTGCATTCTTTCTATTATTCGCCGGGGCGAAGCCTATCCCAGCGATATAGTAGAGGAAATGCGGGCCAACAATCTCCAGATACTGGAAGGAACATTGTATCCCCTGCTCACCCGTTTGAAAAACGCAGAAATGCTAACCTACCGTTGGGTTGAAAGCAACTCGGGGCCGCCACGCAAATATTTTTTGCTGACAGAAAAAGGAAACAGTTTTTACAAAGAACTGGAGCAAACCTGGAATGAACTTTCAAACGGAGTGAATGCTCTGACCAGCAAAAAATCTGATGAGCCATTGAACAACTAATCAACCTAATTCAACCAAATAATAATACAATGAAAAAGATCATCAACATAAACTTAAACGGCCGGGTGATACCGATCGAAGATTCGGCTTATGAAAAGTTGCAGGCATATATTGAAAGTTTGCGCCGCTACTTTGCCAAAGAGGAAGGTCGTGACGAGATCATCAATGACATTGAAAGCCGCATTGCGGAACTAATGAGTGATAAGATCAGGCTCGGTTCTTCAGCTATTACAGATGCGGATGTAAATGAAATTGTTTCTTCCATGGGCACCGTCGAAGATTTTGAAGCGGAAGAAAAAGAAAACGCAACTACATCTCAATCCCAGCAGAGTAGCCAGCAAAATTATTCTTACACTGAAAAAAAACCACGTGGCCGGTTATACCGTGATACGAATGATAAATTTATCGGCGGTGTGTGCAGTGGTATGGCTGCTTATCTCAACGTAGATCCTGCTGTTGTAAGATTATTATTTGCTATTATAGGATTTGGTACCGGTATTGGTTTCCTGGCCTACATCATTTTATGGATCGTATTACCTCCAAAAGATCTTGATGGGTATTCCGGGAAAAGACTTTACAGGAACCCGGATAACAGGATCATTGGTGGAGTAGCCGGGGGGCTTGCCGCTTATTTTGGTAAAAAGGCAACAGGCATCCGTTTAATATTTGCAGCGCCGATCCTGCTGAATATATTTATCCGTATCCTGAACAGGATGACCTGGGATAATGATTTTGACTTCGCAATTGATATTGGTTTTGGATCGCTGACTGGTGTATTTATTCTTACCTATATCATATTATGGATCGTATTGCCGGAAGCCAACAGTGATTACCAGAAAATGGAAATGCGGGGTGAGACCGTTGACGTAAACCGTATCCGGCAGAATGTAAAAGAAGGAATGGCAGACATGAAGGGCCGTATGAAAGAATGGGGAGAAGAAGTAAAAGAGTCGGCACAAAACTTAAGCAGCAAAGCAAAAGAATTTGCCGGGACCAGGGGAAAAGAGTTTGTTGCCGATGTAAAGGACACGGCCCGCAGAAGCAGCAGTGGCCTCGGCCATGCGATCGGGGTGATATTTAAAGTATTCTTCCTGTTCATCGCCGGCTCAATCGCTTTTGCATTATTTGTTTCATTGCTTGCATTATTGTTTGGTGGCGTGGCCTGGTGGCCTATCAATAATTTTTTGTGGACCAGTAAATGGCAGCAACTATTTGCCTGGGGCACGTTGATCTTTTTTCTTATAGTACCATTGATAGGTTTTATAACATGGATAATAAGACGGATCATCCGGGCAAAATCAAGGAATAATTATCTCGGCTGGACCTTTGGCGGTTTATGGTTTATCGGTTGGGTAGTAATGATCATGTTTGCAACAAGCATTTTTAAAGACTTCCGTGAATATGAGCATGCAAACAGCACGGTACCCGTTACACAACCAGCAAATGGTAAAATGATTGTTGCCGTTACACAACCAGAACTGGAATACAGCGGTGGCTTTGGCTGGATGAATGATGGTTCTAATGGTTGGGACCTGTCTCCGGATACTTTAAAAATAGCAGCGGTAAAACTCAGTGTGTATCCAAGTACTGATTCGTTCCGGGTCATCATGAAGAAATATAGTTTCGGAAGGACATACCAGGATGCCATGGACCGGGCGCAGAGAACTCAATACAGCGTTACTTCAAAAGACAGCATCCTTGATCTTGCTAACGGATATGCTATTGATAAGGAAAGTAAATTCAGGGTTCAGAATATAGAATTGGAGATCTATGTGCCGGTAGGGAAGAAGATCAGGTTTGATGAATCGGTAAAACGAAAATTAAATTCTTTCCAGATAAAAGTGGAAAGGAGTTACAGGAGAAACAGAATAACCGGGTTGGAAATTAACAACAATGAGCGGCAGGATTTTCCTTACCGTACCAATATGGATTATACCATGACGGTGGGTGGTATTCTTGTTGCAGCAGACGGCAAAACCGAAACAACAGAGCCGGATAATGATTACCGGTTCGAAAAAACAGATAGTTTACCTAACGATGAGAACCAAAAACGAATTGAAGAATTAAGAAAACAAAATGAAGAGAATGAAAGAAAAATAAAAGAACTGGAAAAAAACGGGCAAAAATCAAATGGCCGTATCAAACAAAAAGCGAAAATCAATGAAGACGCTTTTGCCAGAAGTTCCTCACCTGAGTTTTCCCCGGTTCAATTTTTTTGATAAGAATGGTTGAAGTCCCGCCCTTTGCGGGACAGGTTGAATCCCGTTAGATCCGGGAAAGAAAGGCCCTGTTAACGGGGCTTTTCTATTTTACGTTTGTACTACGAAGCCTTAGCGAAGTAGTGTATATATTTGCAGCGCAACTTTAAATATTAAAATGAAAAATACTCCATTTACCCACAAACATATTGCTCTTGGAGCCAAAATGGCTGAGTTTGCCGGGTACAATATGCCGATCAGTTATACCGGAATTAATGATGAACATGCCGCCGTAAGAAAAAATGCCGGCGTATTTGATGTAAGCCATATGGGAGAATTTATTTTAAAAGGAGAAAATGCGCTTGATCTTATTCAACGGGTGACAAGCAATGATGCGGCAAAATTGAAAGCGGGCCAGGCTCAATACAGTTGCCTTCCCAATAATGAGGGAGGAATTGTAGACGACCTGCTGGTGTATTGCATTGAAGAGAATAATGTTTATATGCTGGTGGTAAATGCATCCAATATTGAAAAAGACTGGAACTGGATAAAGCATCACAATAAGAAACACGCAGAGATGCATAATATCTCCGATAAAACCTGCCTTTTGGCCATTCAAGGTCCGAATGCTACAAAAATTTTACAACCATTGACCGACCTGGACATACTGAACCTGAAATATTACACGTTTGTAAAAGGAAAATTTGCAGGAGTGGACAACGTATTGATCAGCGCAACAGGATATACTGGTGCGGGCGGTGTTGAAATTTATTTTGAAGATAAAGACGGGGCGGCTGATAAAATATGGGATGCCATTTTTGCCGCAGGTGCTCCGCAAGGATTGAAACCGGTTGGCCTTGGCGCCAGGGATACATTAAGACTTGAGATGGGCTTTTGTTTATACGGTAATGATATTGATGATACCACATCACCGCTGGATGCAGGGCTGGGATGGATCACCAAGTTCACAAAAGATTTTACAGCTAAAGAAATTTTTGCCAAACAAAAAGCAGAAGGAGTGGAAAGAAAACTGGTAGGGTTTGAAATGCTGGAAAAGGGGATACCACGGCATGGTTATGAGATAAAAGATTATAGCGGAGCAACGATCGGTCATGTTACTTCCGGCACACAATCGCCCAGCCTTGGAAAAGCTATTGGCCTGGGATATGTAATTACATCCTGTGCAGCCATTGATTCGGAGATCTACATCAAAGTGAGGGATAAACTTCTTCAGGCAAAAGTTTCGAAGATTCCCTTTACTTAGAATGAGAAATAAGAAATAAGGAATGAGAAATGAGGAAGTGTACGAAGTATCTTCTCATTTGTATTTTTCATTTCTAATTTTTAATTTACAACCATGCCGACTATTCATCTTACAACATTCATTGCAGCCCCCGTTCATGTGGTGTTTGACCTCAGCCGGCATATCGGGGTACATAAAGAATCCATGTCCAGGCATAAAGAAGAGGCCGTGGCGGGAACCAGGTTTGGATTGATCGAATACGACGAAACCGTAACCTGGAGGGCAAGGCATTTTTTTAAAACAAGGTTGCTCCGTTCAAAGATCACAGCCATGAAAAAACCGGATATGTTTACCGATGAACAGGTCCAGGGAGATTTTAAAGAGATGAAACATGAACATCATTTTAAACCTTGTGAAAACGGAACTATTGTTATCGACCTTTTTCATTTTGAATCACCTTATGGTGTCCTTGGGCAATGGTTCAACAGCCTTTACCTGACCAATTATGTGAAGCGACTGCTGGAGCAGCGGAATAAAACTATCAAAGAATTTGCAGAAAGTGAGAAATGGAAGAGATTGTTAATTAAATAAACGATTAATCATAGCCTACATAGCCCACCATTTAAATGGTGGGCTATGTAGGCTATGGTTGGCGGATCTTCCATTAATTCCCATTCCGCTATTTTTGCTGTCCCGCTACTATGAGTAATGCAAAGCACCCGGTGGATAAGCCCACCCTTCATACTTCACTTTCAACGGCCTTGTTGCATTTATATGATCTTAGCAACAGCATCGTTGTCATCATTGATGTTTTCCGGGCCACGTCCACTATTGCTTCCGCATTACATAACGGGGCAAGATGTGTGATTCCCGTTGATTCGGTTCCCAAGGCCATCGAGATAAGTAAGAGCATCGACGGAATAGCTGCGGGAGAAAGAGACGGCATGATAGCCGAAGGATTACATCATGGCAATTCGCCATTGGAATACAGCCGTGAATTTGTTGAGAACAAAATACTGGTACTCACTACGACCAATGGCACCCGGCTATTGCAAATGGCACTGGATCACAATGCAGATACAATTATCGCAGGCTCGTTCCCCAATCTTTCCGCCGTTTGTGACTTTTTAGCGGCAGAGAAAAAAAATGTTGTATTGGGTTGTGCCGGCTGGAAAGACCGCTTCAACCTGGAAGACACATTATTTGCGGGAGCAATAATTCACCGGCTGAAAGAACAATTCACTATCCATTGCGACAGTTCGCTGATGGCTGAAACAATGTATGAAAAACACCAAAAGAATCTAATTGATTTTGCGCCCATGCTTACTCACTATCATCGCCTGGTAGAAAGATTCGGTTTGATCGAAGACATTAAGTTTTGTCTTACGGCCGATGTGGCCAATGTGCTCCCGGTGTATATCGGCGGGAAGCTGGTTGCAAAATAGAGGTTACGAAAAATTAAAAACTCATCAAATAAGTTGGGGCTGTGTGTGGTTCCTCTCTGAAGGAGTAACCGAGCGAAGCGAAGGTTAGGAACGTAGTTCGAGGAGAGGCAAAAAAATCTACTAAGATAATTCTTTTTTCCTGTACAATTCCTCAATAAAAATTATTTTTTATTTATCCCATTTTCCAAGGAAATCCGCTTCACATTCTTTTACATTTGCCGATTGCCCTTTTTTCAATAAGCAACCTGCAATAGACAATAGGCAAAGGGCAATACAAGGACAATCATTGCCTATTGCCCATTGCCAATTGACAATATGGCATTACCGCACCTTATTAAATATGTTTACACACATGGCACGGATGAAGTGATCCGCCGGGGAAAAAAAATACATGCCATTGGTTATGTAGAACTGGTGGAATATGATGACCTCTTTGGCTCCGCGGTGTTCCGGGTAAAAGATGATAGCTATGCCACGTATTATAAAGTTTATATTCAAAAATTCAAAGACCCCAAAGCCACATCGCTTCGCTGCGGATGCCCGTATAACCTGGGTGATATCTGCCGCCATGAAGCAGCAGCATTATTTCAACTGCAGGAGCTGATCGACCGCGGTCACCTGCAGGCAGATCATATACAGTATGACCAGCGGCATACGGTTGTCAAGATGAAAACAATCGACCTGAAGAGCCTGCGGCTTTTTTCTTCACCCGAAGTGTTTGAAGAAGCAGAAAGATTCCTGAGAACAAACAAGGCTTCCATTGAATATGCAGGGAATGAAACGGTGAAAGCATTGGTGAATGTGAACGGGCAATCCTGCAAAGTAATTATCCGGAAAAATGATGAAAGGAATTTTGATACCAGTTGTGATTACGAGGATAAAGAACACCCGCTCTGCCTGCCCAAAGTGATCGTATTGCTGCAACTGATGAATAATTACGGCCCCAATTATTTCGATAGCATCCGCAACTGGGATAAAGAAAAAAATAAATTGCTGGAAGCCTACGGGTATTCCTTAAGCGATGACCTGAAAGGAAAATTTGAATTTGTATATAAAGATGGCAAACCTTTTTTGAGAGTCATGGATCCCGGTATCAAAAGAGTGGCCCCTTCGGCAATTCCGGAAAAAACGGTATTCCTTCCCATCAGAGAAAAAGAAATTGAATCGCCGCAGGTCATGGAAGCAGAAGTGGCGAGGTCTTCGCAAAGACTGGGCATCGTTTTTAATTTCGGTAAAAAAAACTATCCCCATTTTACCGTTGATGTTGTTATTGGCGAACCCAATGAAAATAATAATGCCTTTACCGGGAAAGTTGAAAAAACAGATATCAGCAGGTATGTAAATACAGATACGCTTTCAGAAGAAGATAAAAACCTGCTTACATCCCTGCGCAAACTGCAGGAACCGGAAATTAATAAATACATCAACCGCAACTCGCCTTTTTCAGGCATCTGGGAAAATATCATTCACCAGGAAGAAGATGATCTGCCCGATGAAACGAAAGAACTGATGGCTGAGTACCTGTTGCCCAAACTGAAAAAGATCTTTACCGAATCAGCAGACAACCCGTTTGTATTCCTGCTGCCGGACAAAAAGCCATTTAAAACAGTTAACCTCCTACAGCTACAATTGCAGGCGGAAGAAGCAAGGCCTCATTTTATTATTAAAAAGAACTCGCATTATACCATTCAGTGCAGGGTAAATGCCGGCGGTATTGAATATGATCTTGCTGATAATGAAAGTAACAGCCCGCTTTTCTTTTTATATAATCACCAGATCTACCTCTGGAAGAGCAATGATGTAATTCATTTAATAGACAAATTTTTGCCGGGAGGAAAAATGAATGTGCCGGCAGAAGAATGGAGCCAATCATTGAATCAATTCATTTTGCCTTTGGCCAAAGAGCACAAGGTGGATTTTGACAGGTCGATGGTACAGGAAATAAAAGATGGAAACCCGGATGTAAAATTGTTTTTGCTGGAAAAAGGAGATTACCTCGTCTTTCAGCCATCTTTCTCGTATAAAGGTTATGAAACAAGAGCAAAGGACAGGGACGAATTGATAGTGCCGCAGGGCGATAAGGTCCTGATCGTTCATCGTAACCGGGAAAAGGAAAATGAATTCCTCCAAAAAATACAAAACCTTCATTCTGGTTTTGTATACAATGAAGATTCATCCTCCCTGGTATTAAAAGGAACGGATGTGCTGAAAAACAACTGGTTCTTTTTGTTTGTAGATGCGATGAAAGAGATGAAGACGCCTGTGTTTGGTTTTGAGGCATTAAAAAATTTCCGCTTCAATACCGCCAAACCACAAACAAAGATCTTCATCAGCAGCAATACAGATTGGTTTGACGCTAAAGTGGATATCCTTTTTGGCGACCAGAAAGTAACGGTGGCTGAAGTGAAACGGGCATTGGCCAATAAACAGCAGTTTGTGCAACTGAATGACGGCACTCTCGGCATTTTACCGGAAGAATGGTTAAAAAAATATTCTTTGTTATTCCGCGTAGGTGAAGGCAAGACCGATTCGCTGAAACTATCCCGCTATCATTTAAGTGTGATCGACGAATTATATGAAACGAGGAATGAAGAAGAACTGATGGTGAACCTGGAAGAAAAATATGAAAACCTCAAAGAGTTTAATAAAATAAAAGAGATCGATCCGCCCTATGCTTTGAAAATGATATTGCGGCCCTACCAGGTATCGGGCTATCAATGGTTGAATTACCTGAAAGACATTAAATGGGGCGGCATACTGGCGGATGATATGGGTTTGGGTAAAACGGTGCAGGCATTATCCTTTCTTGAATATTATAAAAAAGAGATCGGCAGTATAAAGGCACTGGTTGTTTGTCCCACCACGCTGATCTATAACTGGGAGAATGAAATAAAAAAATTCACACCCAAGTTAACATGGAGAATTCATCATGGAGCTGTAAGAACAAGAATAAAAGAAGAACTGCTGGATCATGATATCACGATTACAACCTATGGTACTTTGCGCAGCGACATAAAGCTGCTGATGAGCGTTGAGTTTGATTATGTGATACTGGATGAAAGCCAGGCCATCAAAAACCCTTCGAGCAAAGTAACAAGGGCAGCTGGGTTATTAAAAGCAAAGAACCGCCTGTGTATGAGCGGAACGCCGCTGCAGAATAATACGTTTGACATTTTTGCACAAATGAATTTCCTGAACCCGGGCATGCTGGGCACGATGGAGTTTTTCCGGCAGGAGTTTTCCATCCCCATTGATAAGTTTGGCGACAAAGACAGGAAAGACCACCTTAGAAAAATTCTTTATCCATTTATTTTAAGAAGAACAAAAGAACAGGTGGCAAAAGACCTTCCCGAAAAACAGGAGATCATTTTATTCTGTGAAATGGAAGAAGAGCAGCGGAACATCTATGATGCCTACCGCAATGATTTCCGCAACCAGATATTGGGGACCATAGAAACGCAAGGCATACAAAAATCACAGCTTACTATTTTGCAGGGATTGATGAAACTGCGGCAGATCTGCGACTCACCGGCGATATTGAATGAACAGGAAAAATTTGACAACCACTCTATCAAATTAGATGAGCTGGCAAGAGAATTAAGTGAGGATATGGGTAACCATAAGGCTTTGATCTTTTCGCAGTTTTTGGGAATGCTTGCTTTAATAAAAGAAAAACTGGAAGAACTGGGAATCAAATATGAATATTTTGACGGTAGCACATCAGCCCCGGATAGACAAACCGCTATTGACAGCTTCCAGAACAATGACGATATAAGAGTGTTCCTTATTTCACTGAAGGCAGGTGGTGTGGGTTTGAATCTTACCGCTGCTGATTATGTGTACATCGTTGACCCCTGGTGGAACCCGGCCGTGGAGCAACAGGCCATTGACCGGACACATCGTATCGGGCAAACCAAAAACATATTTGCCTACCGTATGATCTGCAAGGATACGATTGAAGATAAAATACTTCAACTCCAGGAAAAGAAACGGGCATTGGCAAAAGATATCATTTCAGACGATGCTTCGTTTGTGAAGGCGCTGACGAGGGAAGATGTGGAATACCTTTTTAGCTAAGCCATTCCCAGGGAGAATACTATAATTCACCCCTTTCCCCTGAAATTTAACCCTTTTTCGAAGGAAGTTCCCGGTTTTTACGTCTATTTTCGTACACCTATTTCTCCGAATATGAAGAAAATTTTTACCTTATCTCTGTTGGTACTCACTTTCTCCATTTCTTCATGGGCTCAGAAGACCGATGGAAGTATAAAAGGAAAACTGCTGGATACGGCCGCTAAACAACCTATCAGCGAGGCAACTGTTTCTGTTATCAGCAGCAAAGATTCTTCACTTGCAACTTTTACACTATCTAACAAGCAGGGAGTTTTTGAAATAAAAGGCCTGGAAGAAGGGGACTATCAATTAGTGATCTCCCATCTCGGTTTTGAAACCTTCAAAAAAACAGTTTCCATTACAGCAACCGCAAAAGCTATTAACCTTGGTGACCTGCAGGTGCAAAAAGAATATAAAACGTTGACCGGGGTGGTAGTGACCAATGATGCTCCGGTTATTATTAAAGAAGATACTATACAATTCAGGGCCGATGCATTTAAAACAAAACCCAATGCAACGGTGGAAGACCTGCTGAAAAAGATTCCCGGCATGCAGGTGGATAAAGACGGAACAGTGAAAGCACAGGGAGAAACCGTGCAGAAAGTTTATGTGGACGGGAAAGAATTTTTTGGCAACGATCCCAAACTGGCTACAAAAAATTTAACCGCCGATATGGTGGAAAGTGTACAGGTGTTTGATGATATGAGTGAGCAGGCCAAGTTTACCAAGATAGATGATGGCAGCAAACAAAAAGCGGTAAACATTAAATTGAAAAAAGATAAGAACAAAGGAATTTTTGGAAGGGCATTGCTGGCCGGTGGTTATGGTGATGGCACCCGTTATGAAGGAAATCTGAGCTTTAATAAATTCAATGGCAACCAACGCCTGTCCGTTCTTTTCAACGCCAATAATATAAACAAGCAGGGATTTTCATTTTCCGATATCATCAGTTCCATGGGTGGTTTTAGTGGTTTTGGAGGCGGGGGAAATTCGGGTGGTGGTAGTGGCGGCGGTGGATTTGGCGGAGGCGGAGGCGGTTTTGGTGGCGGAGGGATGCAAATGATGTCAACCCGCGGTCCCAGTGGATTATTTGGCGGCAGTTCAGCAACAGGTATCACCAAATCACTTTCTTCGGGGATCAATTTTAATAATGAATTTGGAACAAAACTGAAACTCAGCGGCAGTTACTTTTTTTCAAGGACAGACAATGACCAGGAACAAAACACATTCCGCCAGGCAACGATCATTCATGATACGATCTCTTACACAACAAAAAATTCAACATCGAATAATATAAATCAGAATCATCGTTTCAATGTAAGACTGGAATACCAGATAGATTCCATGAACTCAATTTTATACACACCAAGTCTTACCCTGCAGCATTCTGATAATATGAACGAGGATACCTCCAGTACCAACTATACCAAGGAAGATTTTGCCTACCTGGCCCTGGTCAGCAAAACAAAGAACACCAACGAAAGAGACGGTGTAAACCTCAATAACAATTTCTTGTACCGGAAAAAATTTCATCATATCGGGAGAACATTGACAATCGGCTGGAGCAATACCTACGGAGACAGTAAAAGCGAAGGATATAATATTTCCCCGATAAAGTTTTATAACCCAGATGGCAGCTTATCGGGAAGCAGCAACCAGAACCAGCAGAATAATCAAAAAACAAGCACGCATAACAATACAATAAGTGTTTCCTATACTGAACCGGTCAGCAAGAACAAACTCTTTGAGTTCAATTATGCGTATACACATAACGCAAGCACATCCGACAAAAAAACATTCAATTATAATCCCGCAACGGATAAATATGATATTACGAATTTGCCGCTCACCAATAGTTTTGAAAATGGGTTTGCTGCTAATCGTTTTGGGGCCAACTTCCGGGTGCAAAATAAAAAATACAATTACCAGTTGGGCGTAGGTGTGCAAAGAGCTACCTTAACAAGCAACAGTTTCCAGGCAATGACGGGGAAAGATTCTCTTACCGAACAAAGCTATACCAACTTTTTTCCAACAGCCAGCTTTAACTGGACACCAAGCCGCACTAAAGGAGTACGTATCAATTATCGCGGCAGGACCAACCAGCCCTCTGTTTCGCAATTGCAGAACGTACTGGATGTTTCCAACCCTTTATATGTAAAGATCGGCAACCCTGAATTGAACCAGGAGTTCACACACAACTTTACGGCTACTTACAATACATTTAATATCCTTACTTTTAAATTCCTGGCAGCTAATTTAAGTTTCAGCACTACCCGCAATAAAATTGTAAACAGTATCGATAACCTTGCTTCCCTGACAGGGAAAAAGAGCGATTCCCTTATACAACTTACAAAACCTGTAAATATGAATGGTGCCTTTACAACCACATCATTTTTCACGATCGGGCTGCCATTTAAAAATAAAAAATTGAAAGGCTCCAGCCTCAACTTCACCACGCTGGCTCTCTTTAACCGGGATGTAAGTGAATTGTACAAGCAAAAAAATATTGGCAAGACCCTGACCCTGACGCAAACTGCTGGCGCTAATTTCAGCCTGAAAGATATGTGGGACCTGTCGGCCAATGCAAGCTTGTCGTACTACAGTATAAATAACACTGTAAGTGTTGCACAGAATGATCATTACTTTTCACAAACCTATTCTGCAGATATATCCTATACTTCCAAAAAAGGATTCATCCTGTCCACGGATATAGATTATTATATTAATTCAGGACGTACGGATGGTTATAACCAGAGCGTACCCTTATGGAATGCCAGCATGAGCAAGCAATTATTTAAAAAGAAGAATGGCGAGATCAAATTTTCAATCAATGATATCCTGAACCAGAACCAGAGTATCACCCGCAACAGTGGTGACAACTATATTGAAGATGTGCGGAGCATGGTGCTGAAACGCTACTTTATGGTAAGCTTCCTGTTCAACCTGAACCGGATGGGCGGAAAGAACAATAATCAACAGGGAATGCCCGGCATGCCGAAATTCATGGAAAGGAATATCCGGAACATGAGAATGTACTAAACGTCCCTTTTTTAGAATGAATAAAAAATGTCTTTCACTGCTGAAAGACATTTACTATGTTAAGGGGTCAGTAAAAAACTATTTTCTTTTGTGGTGATGCGATATCGCAACATGGGATGACCCGGAGATCAGAACCGACAATACCGATTTCAGCAAACGAATAATATTAAACGAAGGTTTGTAATAATGACGGTAGATCTTTGCCGACTGGTGTGAATGGATAAGATGTCTGTTTTTCATAATAGGAGAGTTTTAAAAAGGGTTAACGAAAGAGCAAGCTTAAAAGTATTTAAAAAACGTAAAAATTCATAGTATTGGCGTCAATTATTGACCCATTAGAACCTGGGCAGAAGCAAAATCCGTAAAACCACTTGTTCTTATTACTATGGCTGATCGTCTTTTCAATTGTTTAAAGTGGCTATCCGCATGTAGCAACCTAACCATATCTTAGTGTTCTTTGTGCTGTATTTTTCTTTGTGTGCTTCGTGTTCCCTGTATTTTTGTACCACAAAGAACACAAAGTATTGCACTAAGGACACAAAGTTCGAGAGTCAGTCCAAAACTAAACGGCTCCAAACTCCTAACTCATAACTCCCGACTCATTTTTTAACCTTGATTAACATTAAACCAAGCCCTGTTAACCCATATTGCCGAAGGCTAAGAATATTTTCGTAGCCGAAATGAAATAGTTATGAGAAAAATTTACCTGGTTTTATTGTCGGCTTGTTTTACCACGGTTTTACCGGCGCAAAAGAACGGCGTTGTAAAAGGACTTGCTTTTGATACGATCAGCAAACAACCTGTTGCCGCTGCCACCATCACTATTCTGGAAAGGAAAGATTCTTCCCTGGTCACTTTCAGTATGACGGGCAATGATGGCCGGTTCGAACTCAAAGGTATTCCCAATGGTGAATACCGGCTGATGATAACACATGTCAACTATCATACGAGCAATATCTTCTTCAGCATTTCTGATAATAATAAAAATGCAGAGCTTGGGAACGTGGTGATGAATGATAAGGCTAAGGTATTGGCAGAAGTAATAGCAAGGAACGAAGAACCACCTGTTACATTGATCAATGACACGGTCCAATACAATGCCGGCTCTTTTAAAGTGCCGCCCAACGCCAATGTGGAACAGCTGCTAAAGAAATTACCGGGTGTGAAAGTGGAAAAAGACGGAACGATCAAGGCCCAGGGAGAAAAAGTGAACAGGGTATTGGTGGACGGGAAAGAATTTTTTGGAAACGATCCCAAGATCGCAACTAAAAATTTACCGGCTGATGCTGTGGACAAAGTGCAGGTCTATGATAAACAAAGCGACCAGGCACAACTGACCGGCTTTGATGACGGCAATTATGAAAAGACCATCAACCTGAAATTAAAAAAAGATAAAAAGAAAGGAGTATTCGGAAAAGTAAATGCAGGCGCCGGTAACAATGAACGCTATGAAGGAAAATTCAATGTCAATTCTTTTAAGGGAGCAAGACAAATGTCCGCCATCGGAATGGGCAACAATACCAACGCCGAAGGATTTTCATTTATGGACATCCTCAACTTTACCGGTGAACTGGCCCGGATGCAACGTGGCGGCGGCAGCAATATCAATATAAATGTATCAGGCGATGATGCAGCGGCGATGGGATTAAACGGGGGCAACCGTAACAACGGTATCAATACTGCATGGG